>CAJQJL010000044.1 GCA_905478665.1 uncultured Flavobacteriales bacterium | reverse complement strand
CCTCTTGCGTTAATTTCAACCTTCTTTTTATTTAAATCGCGCGTATTCTTTGTTTTCATAAAAAATGATTTATATTTGTGAGTGATTACTCACTTTGATGACTGAGAAACAAGAAAAAATATTGACAACTGCCCTTCAACTGTTCGCAGATAAAGGTTACGACGCGACATCTACTAGCAAAGTCGCTAAGGCTGCGGGCGTCTCAGAAGGTCTTATTTTTCGTCATTTCGGAAATAAAGAAGGACTCTTAAATGCCATCAAACAATACGGTATGGAAAAAGCCGCACTTGTGATGGGCCCCATTCTCGAAGAAGAAGATCCAAAAAAAATAATCAAAGCCGCACTGGAAATGCCTTTTTGCATTCCAAAAAATCAAGACCCTTTTTGGAAACTCTTATATGCGCTTAAATGGCAAGAAGATATTTACGATAACAGTATGTCCGATCCTTTGCGTCATAAATTGGAAGGCGCGTTTGCTAAATTGAAGTACAAAAATCCAGAAGCGGAAGCGGAGTTAGTTCTTATTCTTATTGATGGAGTAGCCACAAGTATTTTACTGCGTAAATGCGAAAACAGCGAACAGGTTATGCAATCCGTTCTCGCTAAATATGAACTCTAAAAAAATTTACACTAATAATGAGTGATTAATCACTCTGGAAATCTTTAAACAACTGAACATAATGAATACAATCAACACAGACAAACCAGTACTCGTAACAGGTGCTACCGGATACGTTGCAGGTCGCCTTATTGAGCGCTTGCTAAAAGAAGGAATCACCGTTCACGCTGCTGTTCGAAATCCTGATAACAAAGAAAAAACAAAATACCTTGATGCCTTGGCTGAACAACTGTCTGGCAAGATCAATTATTTCAAAGCGGACTTACTCACAGAAGGATCGTACGATGATGCCATGAATGGGTGTGAACTTGTATTCCATACTGCATCTCCATTTATTCTCAATGTAAAAGATCCACAAAAAGATCTTGTTGATCCAGCGAAAAAGGGGACGCGCAATGTATTGGAATCAGCGAACCGTACGGAAAGTGTAAAACGGGTAGTTGTAACAAGTAGTTGCGCTGCAATCTATGGCGATTCAATTGATACGCTTGACATGCCAAATCAGGAACTCACAGAAGAAACGTGGAACACAACTTCGTCCTTAGAACATCAGCCATATTCGTATTCTAAAACAGAGGCAGAAAAAGAAGCGTGGAAAATTGCCAAAGAGCAAGACAGATGGACGCTTGTAACAATTAACCCATCATTCGTTCTTGGACCTGGAATAAACCCGCATGGCACCTCTGAATCATACGCCATTGTAAAACAAATGGGAAAAGGTGATTTCAAAATGGGAGCTCCAGATATGAGCATTGGTTGTGTCGACGTCCGTGATTTGGCCGAAGCGCATTATCAAGCAGGAATCAGACCTGAAGCAAAAGGAAGGTATATCATCTCTGGTGAAAATGCATCGTTTCAAAAATTGGCGATTTACGTTAAAAATAAGTTTCCCGCTTATCCAATTTCCAAAGGAAAAATTCCAAAATGGTTAATCTGGTTAATCGCCCCAACAGTTGGTATGACACGAAAGATGGTTTCCAAAAATGTTGGCTATCCATGGAAGGCGAACAATTCCAAAGGAGTACAAGAGCTTGGAATGAAATACCGACCGTTAGAAGAAACGATCACCGAGTTTTTTGCGCAACTGGTAGAAGCAGGAGAAATTAAAAAACGATAACGCATACTTCATCTAAAGGCATAGCCGATTGAACACTAGTTAGTTCAGTCGGCTTTTTTTATATTTGTTGGAGACCACCGCAACTATGAAACGCTTTTCAGCACTTCTGTTTTGTTTAATCAGCATCACTGGCTTCAGTCAGGAAGACCCCTTTCTTGAAGACTTGGGGGTTCGCAAGCCTGGCAATTCAAGCAAAGTCAACGTTGAAATCATTGATAAACTGAATAAGGTAATCAACGACTCTGTTTATTCCAATGCAACCAAAGCAGCAAAATATTCACGCATTACGTACGATCTTGCGGAAAAAATCGAGTACGCTAATGGTCAAGTTGAATCAATGTTGAATCTCAGTAGGGCGATGGTTTATTCAAACGAACTCGATTCTGCACTCATCTATACAAAACGTGGACTTGACATTGCTGAGCGATCGAGCACAGATGAGCTTTTGATTAAAGCTCATGAGATGCTTGGGGGAATTTATACGTACTCAGGTAAACATGATTTGGCCGCTGATGAATATTTCGAAACCATCGCATTGGCAGAAAAGATCGACGAAAAATTGACCATCACCAGCTATGCAAACTTGGGACATGTGTTCAAAATGGTGGGGAATGTAGAGAAGTCAAAAAAATACAGCAAAAAAGCCTACGAACTTGGAAAAAAGTACAAGGACACTTCCGTCGTAATTACTGCCTTAAACATTCTTGGACTATTAGAAAAACGTGCGGAAGAATCTCAAAATGCTCTGAACTATTTTGAGGAGGGATTGGACTATTCACGTAAGACGAATAACCTTGAACGACAGTCCCAGATCCTATACAATATGGCCAACGTGTATTTCAATTTAAAGAAATACGACGAAGGATTTGTCCTGTACGATGAATCAATGGAGATTAGCAGGGTAAATGATTCCTATTCTTCAGTTGCCATTGGTTATCACGGAGGAGCACTTACCTATCTGGAAATTGGACAATTGGCAAAAGCCAGCAGTTATGCCGACAGCGCATTGCATTATGGAATGCTTTCTAAAAACTACGAAATCATCATGGAATCCTATGCTCTTCAAGCAGAAGTGGCCAAAACCAAAGGAAACTATAAGAAAGGACTTGAATATTTGGAATTTGCGTACATCTACAAAGATAGCATGAACCTGTCAGATCTAAATGCAGCTGCACTCGAGGCTGAAGGCAGTTTTGAAAAAGAAAAAACACACATTGCTGATTCGCTAAAGCAAATTGAAGACGACCTAATTACAGCAAACGATAAAAAAATCAATGATCAAAAAATTCAATCACGTGAAGTCCTGTTATGGATTTCTGGAGTCGTACTTCTCCTTGTTACCATTGGAATCTATTTCCTCTACAAAAACAACAAACTTATCAAGGCACAAAATGCGCTGGTCAATGCCCAAAAAAATGAAATAGAACTGCAACATCAGGAAATTACGGATAGCATAAACTACGCTAAACGCATTCAGGATGCTATCATCACAAAGGAAGGTGAATGGAGGAAAATCAGTCCAGAGCATTTCATTTATTTCAAACCAAAAGATGTTGTAAGCGGTGATTTCTACTGGGTGCACCACAACACAGATGCTAATCGTTCAATCTGGGCGGTGGCCGATTGCACGGGGCATGGTGTTCCAGGAGCATTTATGAGTATGCTCGGTGTTGGTTTTCTAAATGAAATCATTATTGAGAACGGCATTTCAAATCCGAGTGACATTCTGGGTCGCCTTAGAACAAAAATTATTGACGCGCTCGAAAAAAGAGAAGGTGAAAAATCTAAAGATGGAATGGACATTTCGCTGTGTGTATGGGATAAAAATGCAAACACACTAGAGTACGCTGGAGCCAATAATCCTCTTTGGATTATCCGACAGGGTAAATTAGAGCATCCTGAAATTGTTAAGCGAACTACGCAAATCGAAAACTCACAGCTTAGTCTACATGAAATTGGACCTGATAAAATGCCTATTGGAAATTTCTTGTCAATTCCCATCCCTTTCACAACAAAAAAGACAACTGTTTTGCCGGGAGATGTCTTCGTGCTAATTACAGATGGTTTTGCAGATCAATTTGGTGGTGAGAACGGTAAAAAATTCAAATACACACCACTGAAAGAACTCATACTTCGCATGCAATCAAAACCAACCATAGAACATGACGAAGAACTCAATCGTGCATTCGAAGCTTGGAGAGGAGATGAAGAACAAATAGATGATATCTGCATCGTTGGTGTAAAAGTCAATTCCTGATCACTACCAATTATATTAACTTAGTGATCTAAAGACACGATATCTCAACAACACGCGACAATATCAATATTTTAAGGCACCTTACCTTTGCCCGCATCTGGAATTTATTCCTTCTCAAAGTAAGTTATACACTTGCGCGGATGACGAAGAAGGCGCGTCATAAAGGAATGCCTTACGCTTTGAGTATTGAACCAACAACAGCATGTAATCTTGGATGTCCCGAATGCCCCAGTGGACTAAAACAATTCACACGCCCGACAGGAAAACTCGACCTTGAATTGCACAAGGAAATGCTCAAGCAACTGCGCAAAAGCACCTTTTACATCAATTATTATTTTCAAGGCGAACCCTTTTTGCATCCTCAATTCCTTGAACTGATAAAGGAAGCCAAACGCAACAAAATTTACACATCGACTTCAACGAATGCACACTTCATCGACGATACCGCAGCAAAGGACATCGTTGATTCTGGCTTGGATCGTCTGATCATCTCCATTGACGGACTGACCCAAAAGACGTATGAAAATTACCGTGTGAATGGTCAACTAAGTAAAGTAATAGAAGGAACTAATCACCTGATAGCAGCTAAGAAGAAGGCCAATGCAAAAACACCTCATCTTATTTTTCAGTTTCTTGCCGTGAAGCCAAATGAGCATGAAATCCCTGAAGTCTTTAAACTTGGTAACGAACTTGGCATTGACGAAGTACGGATCAAATCGGCACAATTGTACGATTACAAACATGGAAATCCACTCATGCCCGAGAGTGAAGAATATTCACGGTATAAATTGCAAACAGATGGCACGTACAAATTGAAGTATAAAACGGGCAATCACTGTTGGCGAATGTGGTCCTCGAGTGTCCTCACGTGGGATGGCAAAGTTGTTCCGTGTTGCTTTGACAAGGATGCACAACACGTTCTGGGATCACTTGAAAACAACTCATTTAAAAAGATCTGGAATGATCCTGTTTATGTCTCATTCAGACAAGCCGTTCTCTCACACAGAAATCAAATTGATATTTGTCAAAACTGCTCCGAAGGAGCCAAAGTCTGGGTGTGATAAGCCGTTATTTGCTAATAATTACTATCGTTGTGGCGCACGAATTTTGAATCATGCGTACCCGACCATCTGTCCATTCTGTCATTGATTCCTTCAGTAATATTGGAACGTAGGTTACTCGCCAAAATATCTGATCCAGAACTGGTTGTATAAATACTATCATCTGTAGTCGTTTCGATATAATCAGATGCCACTATTTCAAGTGTTTTCATATCAACGAGCCAAATCCATACGCCGCATTCTCCAGCAACGATAATTTCATCACCATCAATTTCTCCTGGCTGATAATAATCGGTTCGCACGACAACCAAGTAATTCATCCCCGCAAATTCAGTCATCAATTTACCGTGCCGAGGTGTGAACATATTCAATAAGGGCTTTTCATCCAATGCCTCCCAAGAACCACTGGAAAACCAAGCTCCTCCATCACCTTTTACTTCTTCGACATCTTTAGCTCCATTGGCAATAGAAATCAAGTGTGGCTCTTCCAATGAGAAAACACGCACCAAATCAGATTCGTCAATTTTTCCAATCCCTTCAAAAGTACCTTCTGGACTTATTTCAATCTCCTCTCCTTCTGCAGGCAATAACTCCACTATCTTCAAAAGTTTAGCTCGAATGGTGTCCATCTTCTCCTGCATCCCTGGTGTAACCTCTGTTGGCTCGGGTGAAATTTCAGGTCCACAAGAAGTTACAAGAACGAAAGCGACCAGAATGAGTGATAGATATTTCATAGAGTTGGTTTTGCCATAAAACTAGCAAATTCATAGGTAACAAAAAAGAGCGACCATAAAGTCGCTCTTCAAATATATTTGTTTGAACAAGTTGCCTTATTCTTCTATTTCGTCGTAAATTCTCTTCGGACGCATTTTTTCAAAAACACCCAACATTATCCAGTAAGGAAGTATAAACCCTAACAAGAACAATAGCATCCAAAATGCGATTCCACCAATTAAAAGAAAGATAACTATACCAAAAACGCTCATCTCTTATTTATTTTTGTGTTCAGATTACAAGTGTAAAAGTAATAAATAAAATTTATCAACAATGCACCTGAACCGTCAAAATCTATTCTTGCAGTTTTAATCAATTCAATTTTACAAGTTTGCGAAAAAATCGTTCCCTTTATCATCTGTAATAATGAATGCTGGAAAGTTTTTCACCTTTATCTTTCTAACGGCTTCCATTCCCATCTCTTCAAAATCTACAACCTCCACAGACACAATGTTTTCCTTTGCTAATATTGCAGCAGGTCCACCTATCGATCCAAGGTAGAAACCACCATATTTGTTACACGCGTCGGTAACTTGCTGAGATCGATTTCCTTTCGCAAGCATAATCATACTTCCTCCATGACTTTGGAATAGATCCACATAAGGATCCATTCTCCCAGCCGTTGTTGGCCCAAACGATCCAGAAGGCATTCCTTCAGGTGTTTTCGCAGGACCCGCATAATAGACAGGATGATTCTTCATATACTCAGGAATAGGATTTCCAGCATCAATGATCTCCTTAATTCGTGCATGGGCAGCATCTCTCGCTACGATAAGTGTTCCACTTAAACTTAGTCGAGTTTTTATTGGATAATTACTCAACTTAGCAAGAACTTCTTCCATCGGCTGATCCAAATCAATCTCCACGGCCGCTTCTAAATGTGGTGGGGTCGCAGGTAAAAGACGACTTGGATTCTTCTCCAATGCCTCAACAAAAATACCTTCCCTTGTGATTTTCGCTTTAATATTTCTATCTGCAGAACAAGAAACGCCCAATCCAACTGGACATGAAGCAGCATGACGTGGAAGTCGAACTACTCGAACATCATGCGTAAAATACTTTCCACCAAACTGTGCTCCAATGAGTGATTCCTGACAAATCTTGTGAACACGTGCTTCCCACTCCAAATCTCTAAATGCTTGTCCACCCATATTTCCTTCCGTAGGAAGTTCATCATAGTAACCCGCTGAAGCTTTCTTAACGGTTGCTAAATTGGCCTCTGCCGAAGTTCCTCCAATTACCAAAGCCAAATGGTAAGGTGGACATGCAGCTGTTCCTAAGTCTTTAATTTTTTCACGGACGAATGCTTCCAACGATTCTTCGTTTAAAAGTGATTTCGTTTTTTGATACAAGAAACTCTTATTGGCAGAACCTCCACCTTTTGCAAGAAACAAGAACTCATAGCTCATGCCCTTCTTTGCATAAATATCAATTTGCGCAGGAAGATTGGTGCGCGAATTTTTCTCCTCAAACATAGTTAAAGGAACAATTTGAGAATACCGTAAATTTCTTTCCTGATAGGTATTGTAAATTCCTTTAGATAGGTGTTCTGCATCATCCGCTCCTGTATAAACATTTTCTCCTTTCTTCCCCATCACAATTGCCGTACCAGTATCCTGACATGAAGGCAATTTACCATCGGCTGCTGTGCTTGCATTCTGCAACAAATTATACGCTACAAAACGATCGTTGTCAGTCGCTTCTGGATCATCAAGAATGCTACTCAACTTTTCCAAATGAGCAGTTCTCAAATAGAACGAAACATCTGCCATTGCTTCTTGCGACAAAAGTTCCAATCCTTTCGGGTCAATTTTGAGTACTTCACGATCTCCATAATTCTCCACACTAACATAGTCTGAAGTAATTTTTCTGTATTCAGTATCATCTTTCTGAATTGGAAATGGCTCCTGGTAAAAAAAATCTGGTTTATCTGACATAATCATTGAGTTTTGATGGTATAAAATTAATCACAAAAAGCAATTATCTAGTGAAAGAACATGGTAAAACTCGACTGCATTCTCTATTTTTATAGATATGAAGAATCTATCATTATCACTCGCCCTGTTCAGCACGCTACTTTTTTGCAGCTGTGAAATGGAATGTGTTTCCCCAGAAGGAGACATTATTGACAAACAATATGTATTAGATGACTTTTCAGACGTCACCATTAATTGTTCAGCCGATCTGATCCTGACACAATCGGAAGATGCATCACCTACTGTAATTGTTGAGACAGAAGAAAACATTCAAGAACTTTTAAAACTAAAGGTTGTGAATAACGAACTCGTCATTGATATGGAAGGATGTATCTTCAATTCGAATGGCGTGACTGTATATGTCTCGCTTCCGCATATTTCGGGTCTCACAATCAACGGATCAGGTGATATGAGTACCGATGGAGAATTCAAACAAACAGAAAATATTGACCTCAGCGTTGAAGGCTCGGGTGATATGAAATTACAACTTGACGCTACCAAGATTAACGCAACCATAGATGGTTCAGGTGATATTAAGTTGACAGGAAAAGCAGATCATTTAATGGCATCCATTGACGGATCGGGTGATATCAAAGCTTATAAATGTAAATCAAAAGAGACCACGGCTAAGATTGACGGATCGGGAGATATTGAAGTTACCGTAAAAAAGAACCTCAAGGTGTCTATTAACGGCAGTGGAGATGTAAAATACAAAGGTTCACCAAAAGTGGAATCCTCCATTGATGGAAGTGGTGATGTTAAGAAAAACTAATGCACGATTCCAGACAAATCATTGATTGTTTGAGGGAAAGTTTGTAGATTTCACAAAATTAACCGTAAAAACCAAAGCATGAAAAAGAATTTTCTATTACTATTTCTTATCGCATTTGTCGGATTTGCTGCTACCGCACAGAGAAGTACAAGAGCTAAAGACGCTGACTATTCATTCCTAAAGGGAGAGAAAAAAATCAACGTTATCTTCAGTTATGAAGGGATGACAGTTGGAAAGAATAAAACGGAAGAAACTTACGTAGAAGAGAAAGTTGCCGAGAAAAACGAGAAAAAAGCAGGTGATGGTGACCGTTGGAGAGAATCATGGGAAAATGGAAAACTCAACATTTATGAGCCAATGTTCAACAAAGGATTTGATAAAAAACTTGAGAAGCTTGGCTTGGCAACATCTGAAGGTGATGATGCTCGATTGACTTTAATTGTAAAGACTACACGTATGGAGCCTGGGTTCAATATTGGAATTACAAAAATGTCAGCTCAAGCAGATTACGAGTTCATTTTTGTTGAAACAGCCAATCACGACAACATCGTTGCACAAATTGTAATGTCGAAAGTCGGTGGTTCTGATACTTATGCTGTTTCTGATCGTGTTAAGGTATGTTACCTTGGCGCTGGAAGAAGACTTGCTGGATACATCTACAAGGCACTTAAATAATCGTTAAATCATTCAAAAGCGTCCAATTTTCCTTGGGCGCTTTTTTAATATACCATTACTATGAAATCGTTTTTTCTATTCTTTTTTCTATTAATTGCAACATCGGGTTGGTCACAATCAATGTCCGATTTTTTCACAAACAAAACGCAAGTCGTACTGCTTGGTTTAGACTTTACGCAGTGTAAGTTCATTGGTAAAAGTGGATTTTCAAATCCTGAAGGATTAAAGAACCATGCCATTAGAGGTTGGAACCGCTTCTTTGCTACTGAGCCTGGAAAATACTCACTACAGGATGCTCTTGATTTAAAAGACAAATACTATTATAACAGTATAAACTATTTCCTAAAGCGAAATGATGAAGAGGTGAATACATTCAGAAATGTCACAGATGAAGATTATTCACTTACACGCCAAGAAATTGAAGCAAACGTTGCTACCTACACAACATTTGAAAAGGAAGGCTTAGCTGTGTCGTTCGTTGTTGAAAGCTTTAACAAACTGAAAGCTGAAGCACATATTTGGGTTGTATTTATTAGCCTGCCTGATAACAAAGTTATTCATATGGAGAAGATGATCGGTGTCCCAGGTGGGGCTGGTCAGCTCAACTATTGGGCGCGTGCTATCTACCATATAGTTTCTCAAATTGAGAAGAGAGCGGATGAATTTAAGTCGATGTAATCGTATGATAAAGTACTCACTGACATTATGCGTTTTATTCTTCGTATCTTCTTCTTTTGCTCAGCCGAAAGAAGAAAAACCTCCTGTAGCAATTTACGGTAATGATACCGTTATCTGGTTTGGAGCCGACTTCAGTTTATTCAGGCTCAGCAATCCAAAGAAGATGGAGCAAGATGAAAAGCTCTATGAATATATTTATGCATGGAATCTTGAATACAAGAATACGATTTCTAATGTGAAACTGGCTTCATGGTTAAAAGCGAAAAAAGTAGTGAACGACAAGGACTTCACGGACAGTGCCTATGAATCCTACTTGACCTCAAATTGGATTATCGAAGATAAACATGAAATAACGCTTGATGAAATTGAAGAACACCTGAAAAATTACACTTCCGAGAATTCAGGAATTGGTTTAACATTCATTCTTGAAAATTTCAAAAAAGAACCTTCTGGCCCAGGAGCTACTAGTAAGGTGCACGGCTATTTCATTTGGTTCGACATTGATTCAAAAAAGATCATTCACTCCTCTAAGATTAGTGGACATCCATCAACCGCACATTTCAATCCTTCTGGTGGATGGGTGATTGGCAAGGATAAAAAAATGCCCAAAAATAAGGGGATGACAGGATATTGGTTCCAAGGAATGGTTGATGCAACCATCAAGTTCTCCATCGAATACAAAAACGGTATCGAGAAAGAAGAAGTTCAGTATTAAAAAAGCGGTTGAGATTCTATCCCAACCGCTTCGCTATTCAAAACCATCGATGGTTTATTCCGCTACAAAGTTAATTGGCAGACGAGCACGTGTACGAACTTTTCCATACGCATTCTCTCCTGGGATCCATTTTGGAAATAAACGCACAATGCGTTTTGCTTCGCGATCAATCCCTTCCGAGACTCCTTCACCTTCTATTTCAACATTGGTGACTGAACCATCTTTCTCTATCACGAAGGATAAGAAAACTTTACCTTGATTCCCCAATTGTAAATCTCTTTCTGGGTACCTCAGTGTGGTTACAACATGCTCTTGCATTGCCTCATAACCACCAATAAACTTCGCTTCTATCGTTGGAAACTCATCAATGATATCTTCATCAATATAGACAAATGCATCTTCAATTGTTCCCAAATTTGGCATAGTGACACCAGCATCTACTTCATCACTAGTGTTGCTCGTGACGCTCATGTTTTCAGAAATGGCTTCTGAATTCCCCACAGTTTGATCCTGCGATTGATTGTCAGTGTGCTGCTGTTGTTTCTGCTCAACGATTGGTTCTTCCTTCTCAGGTTCAACCTCATACTCTTGCTGAAAATCAATGTTGACGTGTGAAACGACATTTGTTTCAAACTCAGACGGAATTTCTGAAGTGTAGGTAAATGCGGCCAGTGTGAATGAGCCCGCGACTAGTAAACCAACCTGAAACAGGGCAGTTCTTCTCCTCTCGAGGTCATACCTCGAATTTTTCTTTGCGATCATAATTAAGATTATTTAATTGTTTATACCTCTCCATTTTCAAAACACATGCCAAAATCACAAATAGCTGACATACTGCCGTTTAGCATTGTCATTTTGTTAATTTTTCGTTAATAGAATATCACTTTGCCAACAAGAAATACGCTAAACTTCTCTTTTAAAAGCATGTAGAATGTTTCAATTGGAACTCAATGGGCAATCATGAAATAGATTTGAAGTGCCAAATAGCCTAAAAACATTAATTTCGTAGAGAATTTACAGATGGCGAAACGCAAAAAACACATATTGTCACTTGAGCCCGAATTCGATTTCGATATGGTTGGTATTTGTTCACATCACAGCGACTACCGATTGGCATGGAATATTAATGACAAGCTTGGACTCAAATTGTGTAAGTGCGATGACTATGTGACGACGGATAGAAAGGGAGAGATTAAATCATCACATTCGATGTATGAGTTTGAAGATACCATCAATCGACTGAATTATTACATGATTAAGAACAAATGTCAAGGACAGTTTTTAATTCATGAAAAACCAACGATTGATTTCTTCCTTTTTCTTTGTGACAATAGCGCAATCGCAATAGACGAGTTATTAAAGAATTTGAAAGCCGTTTCCAGCATTCTGGCCGCATATGATTTTATCCCCGAAGAAATTGCTTCGGCGGAAAACTTAGCATTTGATTAAAATGAAAAAAACAAAAATAGTAGCAACCATGGGACCCGCTTCAAGCGACAAAAAAGTCTTGAAGCAAATGTTTAACGAAGGACTAAATGTCTGCCGGCTGAACTTCTCCCATGGCAAGCATGAAGATCATGCCGAAACAATTAAGACAATTCGCGAATTAAATGATGAAACAGGATTTAACGTCGCTATTTTAGCTGATCTTCAGGGTCCAAAAATCAGAACAGGAAATATCGAGGACAACAACGTTGAGTTAATTGAAGGGAGTACTGTTACCATCACCACGAATGACATGCTCGGTACGGCGACTAAATTTTCCATCAACTACGCAAAGTTGCCAGAAGATATTTCACCAAAAGAACGTATCCTTCTAGATGATGGAAAGTTGCAACTTGAAGTAATCAGTACAAACGGAAAAGATGAAATCAAGGCCACCGTTGTTTATGGAGGCAAACTGTCTTCGCACAAAGGAGTAAACCTTCCGAACACGAAGATTTCATTGCCTTGTCTAACCGAGAAAGATCTTGAAGACCTTGACTTTGCAATTGAAAACAATGTAGACTGGATTGGACTTTCATTTGTACGCTCTGCACGTGATATCATTGAACTTAAACACCTTATTTCCTCAAAGTTTGCAAAGGCGAAAGTAATTGCCAAAATAGAAAAGCCAGAGGCCATTGAAGACATTGATGAAATCATCAAGGAAAGTGACGCACTGATGGTAGCCCGTGGAGACCTTGGCGTTGAAATTCCATACCAAAACGTGCCCTTGATTCAAAAAATGTTGATCAACAAATCACGTCTTCATGCGAAGCCCGTTATCGTTGCAACGCAAATGATGGAAAGTATGATTACCTCAAGTTCACCAACACGAGCTGAAGTAAACGACGTTGCAAATGCAGTACTTGATGGTGCAGACGCGGTAATGCTCTCTGGAGAAACATCTGTTGGTAAATACCCAGTGGAAGTTATTCGGACAATGGCCAATATCGTTCAAGAAATTGAAACCTTCGATGGAATCTACAACAAGGAAGAACTTCCTGAAAAAAATCATACACGATTTATCACTGATTCGATCTGCTTCAATGCTTGTCGTCTTTCAAGACGTGTCGATGCTGATGCCATTCTCACCATGTCGTTCTCGGGCTACACGGCTTACAAAATTGCTTCTCAACGACCAAAAGCTGAAATTTTTGTCTTCACAAGTAATAAAAAAATTCTTACGCAACTGAGCCTTATATGGGGCGTTCGTGGATATTTTTATGACAAAACTGTTAGTACAGATCATACAATTGCAGACATTAAGTACTTGCTAAAAAAAGAAGGACTCGTAAAAGATGGTGCTTTGGTTATCAACATTGCGTCTATGCCAATTGAAGAGCATGGAAACTCCAATATGTTGAAACTAAGCTACGTGGAATAACACCTTTCCGCGTGATTGTGAAGAATTTAATTGATTAACATTTGTTATACGACGCTTTGAACCTTATTTTTGCATCCTAATGCGACCCTGTGAAACTAACTAAAAACATATTTGTCCTTCTCCTCATTTTGTTCACATTGCCCTTCAACGGCACCTCTTGTGTTGTTGATGTGACGGTAGTTGAAGGAGCAACCATTGAAATGTGTGCTGATGCACCATTGACGATCTCAGGGTCAAACGGCTTCGTTAGTTACGCATGGACAGGACCAGAAACAATTGCTGGACAAACAATTACTCCTCAATTCTCTGGTTTATATACTGTTGCCGCAACGGATGGCGTTGGATGTATTTCGACAGCTTCGATACAAGTAACCATTTATACAAACCCAACACCGATTATCGTTTCATCAGAAGGAAATCCAATTTGCCCATCAGGAGGGTCTACCTTAAGTTTATCCAATCCATACGTTTCATATGATTGGGGAGGTGGAAATACGGGCGCCACATTTTTTGCTTCAGGCCAAGGAAATTATTCAGTGTCCGTTATTGACGATAAAGGTTGTTCAGGACAAGGCCTTATCACGTTAACTGAACATGTCTTCACACTTACCTCAACCTCTGTATCAGGTTGTACAGGATCAACTGTTGTTATGAC
The DNA here is from genome assembly GCA_905478665.1 of uncultured Flavobacteriales bacterium. Classification (GTDB taxonomy): domain Bacteria; phylum Bacteroidota; class Bacteroidia; order Flavobacteriales_D; family Crocinitomicaceae; genus UBA4466. Next base: position 4,245 of record CAJQJL010000044.1, on the reverse strand, counting down.
TGCCTCTGGTGGAACAAGTTATGCATGGTCAACAGGTGAAACAGGAAATTCAATCGTAGTTACTCCACAGGTGGCAACTAATTATTCGGTGATCGTTACAAACGGGACATGTTCGGAGACGTTAACGACTACAGCAAGTCCTGTCACGATTACCGACTTCGATTTAGTTGACACGCTCTATATGGGCGCAGGTGAAACTGAAAGCTTAACTGGTCCAACTTCTGGATTCATTTCTTATAACTGGTATCCAACAGATCAAATTGATAATCCACTGGGAGCGACCATAACCATTACAGCAGAAAGTTCGCACACTTTGTACATGGATGCAACCCACAGTAGTGGTTGCGTGTTATCTGACAGCGTAGTGATTATCGTCGTTGATCTTACCATACCAAATGGATTTTCTCCTAACGATGATGGAGTCAATGATCTATATGTGATTCCGCAATTAAGTGAGTTAGATGGAAGCGTTAGTATTTGGAACCGTTGGGGAGATTTAGTACTTGAAGAAGATCATTATGAAAATGATTGGAATGGAACCTGCAAAACCATGTTCTGTGCTGGCAATGGTGCCTTACCCGAAGGAACATACTTCTACCATATTACGGTGGGCGATGTGACATTTAAAGGATATTTAACATTGAAGCGATGAAGAAAACAATCAGTGTTATAGTAGTCCTTTTCCTAACGACGTTTGGGTTCGCACAGAACACTACGCGCTACTCACAATTGAATTTCGCGCAGGGAGTAAACAACCCAGCAGCGATTGCCATCGACGGAAGTATGATGGTCGATATGATTTTCAGAAATCAATGGTTAGGTGTTGAAGGCGCACCAACAACTGTTGCGTTGAATGGACAATACGAGATAAACGAAACCATGGCCACCGGTCTGACGATGGGTTATGATCGGATTGGAGTAAACCAAACCACTTCTGTTGGTGGTCAATATGCCTACCGTGTTCATCTAGAGAACAGTAGATCGGTTATATTTGGTCTCGGTCTGGGAATTGACAACGTAGTAAAACACCTTGCTGGCACCACAACCACGCAAGCGGGGGATCCTGCATTTGCCACCAGCTATTCAAAAGTATATTTCAATGGTGGATTCGGTGTGCTCTTTAATGGCCCACAGTTTTATGCTGGGTTGAGTATTCCGCAATTGTTTCAAAATACGCGTACAGGTCCTGAACCAGGACTCCAACTACATAGATGGCACCATTACGTAACTTCTGGATTTTATTTCCATGCTGGAGATAATTACACCTTCAACCCTCATCTACAATTAAAAATCACTCCAAATGCACCATTGCAAGGAGATATTATCTTGCGCAACACCTTCATCAACCGCTTTAGCCTTGTTGTTGGTTACCGCTCAGAAAATTCCATAATCGCTGGATTTGACTTTCTCTTAAAAGGACATGCGCGTGTTGGATACTCATTCAACTACGACGTAGGATCGCTCTCAAGAGTAAAGGGCATGTCAAATGAGCTGTATTTAGGATTAGCTTTCCCATATCGCAGTGATAGAGAGGATTTCGGAACACGCCGTTATACAAATAGAAAGGGAGGAAGCAACAGTGATTACAAACGTAATTCACGTAGGAAGCACCATAGGCGGGGACAACGGTACGGAAGAAACCATAAGTACAGGTAGAAGTCCACGAATCGGTGCTGAAACATTTATTTTTTTAGACTAAACATAAGGAACAAACTATATTTGCGGACACGTAATTAAGAGGTAAAATGATGAACTTTTCAAAACGACATATTGGACCCAATGCGGCTGAAAAATCAGCAATGCTAAGTAAGATTGGGGTTAGCTCTATCGATGAGCTTATTGACAAAACTATTCCAGCTCATATTCGCTTGGAGAATGATCTGAACATTGGTGAGGCATTTAGTGAACAAGAATACTTGAATCACGTGAATGCACTTGGACAAAAAAACACATTGAACAAGTCATTTATTGGTCTTGGATACAATGAAACAATTGTCCCATCTGTGATTTTGAGAAACATTCTTGAAAATCCAGGTTGGTATACCGCATATACACCTTATCAAGCTGAGATTTCACAAGGAAGACTAGAAGCCTTATTGAATTTTCAGACAATGGTGCTCGACCTTACTGGAATGGAATTGGCAAATGCTTCTCTTTTGGATGAAGGAACAGCAGCAGCTGAGGCGATGATTATGTTCTTCAACTCACGTTCACGTCAGGACATTAAGGCTGGAAAGAATAAGTTCTTTATTGCTGAAAACTGTTTCCCACAAACAATCGATGTTGTTGAAGGAAAGGCTAAAAACCTAGGTATTGACTTGCAGATTGGTAATCCTGAGAATTTCACTATTACGGAAGAGTTCTTCGGAGCAATTATTCAATATCCAGATGTTTATGGACAAGTAACCGGGGTTGAAAGTTTCATTCAGAAAATGACGGCAATTGGAGTGCCTGTTGCTGTTGGTGCTGACATTCTTTCGTTGGTATTATTGAAATCACCTGGAGAATTAGGAGCGGATGTCGTTTTTGGTTCTTCACAACGTTTTGGTGTCCCAATGGGATACGGTGGTCCTCACGCAGCTTACTTTGCGGCAAAGGATTCGTACAAGCGCAACCTACCCGGAAGAATCATCGGCGTTTCTGTTGATGCAGACGAAAATACAGCTTTGCGCATGGCTCTTCAAACGCGTGAGCAACACATTAAACGAGCGAAGGCAACTTCCAATATTTGTACAGCACAAGCACTTTTGGCAGTGATGGCAAGTATGTATGTTGTCTACCACGGTCCTGATGGAATGCGTGAAATTGCTTCTCACGTTCATGCATTGGCATCAAAAACATACAACAATTTGAAAGCTGGTGGTATTGAACTTAGTGGAGATCAATTCTTCGACACGGTTCACGTGAAGGGAATTGACGCCGCAGCAATTCGATCTGCCGCTGAAGCAAAAGGTTTGAACTTCCACTATGTGAATGAGAGCGAATTGACGATTAACTTTGGTGAACCACATACGGATGAAGATGTTGCTGCCATTTTAGACATCTTTGGTATTAGCCAATCGGATGTTCCCGACAATATGCTCAACGAAAAGGCATTGCGTACCGATTCTATCTTCACGCATCCAACGTTTAACAAATTTCATTCTGAGACGAAAATGATGCGCTACTTAAAGCGCCTTGAAAATAAAGACCTTTCATTGGTTCATAGCATGATTCCTTTGGGATCTTGTACAATGAAACTGAATGCCGCTTCGGAATTGATGGCGATTACAAATCCTCAATTTGCGAACATGCATCCATTCGTACCTGTAGAACAAGCACAGGGTTACCATGAAATGTTCAGAGCCTTGGAAAAAGACTTGTGTGAATGCACAGGGTTTGCAGGAATGTCGCTACAACCTAATTCAGGAGCGCAAGGAGAGTACGCTGGGCTGATGGTGATTAAAGCGTACCATGAATCAAATGGTGATTTTGACAGAAAGGTGATGATTATTCCTTCATCAGCACACGGTACAAACCCAGCTTCTGCAGTAATGGCTGGATTCGAAATAATCGTTACAAGTTGTGATGAAAACGGAAACATCAACATTGATGAATTGCGTGAAAAAGCAACTGAGATGCGCGATCGTCTTGGTGGATTGATGGTAACATACCCATCTACACATGGAGTTTACGAAGAAGGAATTAAAGAAATCACTTCAATCATTCACGAGAATGGTGGACAAGTTTATATGGATGGTGCGAATATGAACGCACAGGTTGGATTGACAAACCCTGGTAATATTGGAGCGGATGTTTGTCACCTGAACTTGCACAAAACATTTGCCATTCCTCATGGAGGTGGTGGACCTGGAATGGGACCAATTGGTGTTGCAGAGCACCTCGTACCTTTCCTTCCTGGATCACGATTGATTAAAGCTGGTGGAGAAAAAGCAATCAACGCAGTTTCTTCGGCTCCTTATGGAAGTGCACTTATCTTGTTGATCTCCTACGGATATATCAAGATGTTAGGAGCAGACGGATTGAAAGCTTCAACAGAAGCTGCTATCCTAAATGCAAATTACATCGCAGCTTCATTGAAAGATCATTATGGCATTCTGTATTCTGGTAAGAATGGAACGGTTGCACACGAGATGATTCTCGATTGTCGTGACTTTAAAAAGGTTGCGAACGTTGAAGTTGCAGACATTGCAAAGCGCCTGATCGATTATGGATTCCATGCACCAACGGTTTCTTTCCCTGTTG
>CAJQJL010000043.1 GCA_905478665.1 uncultured Flavobacteriales bacterium | reverse complement strand
TGTTAATTAAATAGTTTACGCCAATTTCGATGTTGAACACATGACCAGAATTAAATGACTCTGAAACCAGATAACCATCGATTCTATCGGTATTAGTGTAGAGGTATGCCACTCCAATAAGTGGTAACATCTTGGCGTTGTTTTTTGTTGTAAAGCTGTAGAAAGCATTGGCTCGTGAGCTGATTGCGTTCCCGTAGCGATATCCATATTTGTTTGCCGTCTTAAGGTTGAAGCTGTTTTCAATTTGCAGATTGAAGCGCTTCTTCAAAAGACGATAGTTTAGGTTGAATTGTGGGTCCCACGATCCAGTACCGGGTGACAAGTTTGATGTCGACCACGGTTCTTTGGAGTAGTTTCCAGTAGGTGTTTTCACACCAGCCCCAACCGTTAAAAAGTTAGATGTTCTCGATTCGTTTTTTTTCTCAAGAATCATCCAATTGATATGGAGAGTAAGATCTCCTATACCATGTTGTAATTGCTCATCATTTTCTATGTATTGCAAATTCGTGCGGTACGGCACGTTCAGTTGAGCATTGAATCGTTTAGCAAATTGCCATTGTCCAACTATCCCTGTTTGGATAAAGTGCTCTGCTGATACTGTGACGTCCTCTGAAAAAGAACTTCTATGATAGCTACGAAAGTGACTATAATTCGCTCGGAAGCCAATGAAATGATATTGGTTACCGAACAATAAGCCATCGCTGCTAGGTGAAGAAATTCCTCCACATATGTCGCATGCAAATACACCGAATGACATCAATACAACAAGTATTGAACTGAATATTTTCATTCGTGTTTAATTTAAGTCAACTAATAAAATAGGTGAGTGACTTAAATTTGGGGAGGATGGAAAATGTCTGTGATTTGACAACGATCTGATCGGTCTTCATATCCGAAGTGATCGGGTTGTTGTTCTTCGGGGATTTCTGAAAATGCAATTGTGCATGAAGGAGCAAAATATAGATTTTCTTCTTTTACTTGAACAGGACGTGGCTGTTTTTGCTCATTGGACGAACTATCTACCTCAAGTTCTGTTTTTTCAAGTTGTTGAGCAAGAAAACATTTTCCGTTACATTCCAATTCAGGTTCATCTGTGTTCTCACACAATTCTTCGGCAACATATTCATAGTTGGCTAAATACCAGATTTCCCATGAAAATTGAGAGATGGGTTTAAAGAGAAGGGCGCCAATGCAAAGCGATATGTACACCCACTTGATCATGAATAAATAGGTGGGAAGTTTGAAGGATCAGACTCGTGCATGATTGCATAAGCCTTTTCAACGATGTCTTCTAAGCTCGGTTTAGAGAAATAGTCTCCGTCAGAACCATACGCTGGTCTGTGGTCTTTTGAACTTAAAGTCACAGGTGCTGAGTCCAGGTAGTAATACCCCTTCTGTTCAACCATGATTTTATCCAATATGAATGCTGTCGCTCCACTGCTGACGTCTTCATCTACAATCATTAAGCGATTTGTCTTTTCCAACGAGTCAGCAATCATGTGGTCAATGTCAAATGGCAATAAAGTTTGCACATCTACAAGTTCCACAGAAATCCCTAGTTCATCAAGTTGCTGCGCAGCGACTTCACAAATATTGAATGTCGAACCGTAAGAAACAATCGTAAGGTCTGTTCCCTCTTTTGTGATTTCTGGAACTCCAAGTGGTTCTCTAAATTCTCCAACATTAGTTGGCTTTCGCTCTTTTGTTCTGTATCCGTTTAATGGCTCAACAACTAATGCAGGTTCTTCTGCTGCCATCAATGTATTGTAGAATCCAGCAGCCTTCGTCATGTTACGTGGCACACAAACGTGCATTCCTCGTAGTGAATTGACGATCATTCCCATTGGTGATCCACTGTGCCATATTCCTTCTAGTCGGTGTCCACGTGTACTGATAATTAACGGAGCCTTTTGTCCACCTTTCGTTCTGTATTGAACAGTTGCCAAATCATCCGATAGTACTTGAATAGCATATAATAAGTAATCGAGGTATTGAATTTCAGCAATTGGGCGTAGACCACGCATTGCCATTCCAATTCCTTGACCGATAATGGTGCATTCGCGAATTCCTGTATCCGAAACACGGTTTTCGCCATGCTTCTCCTGCATTCCTTCAAGCGTCTGATTTACACCTCCAATTTTTCCAGCATCTTCTCCGTAAACCAAGGCTTGTGGATAGTTTTCAAGAATTTTATCATAGTTGTCACGCAAAATGAGTCTTCCATCAACCATTTCGTCATCGGCATATTCAGGAGGAACAGGTGTAACCCTTAGTGCAGAGTCACTTGTTTCAGAATACAAATATGAACTATAGCGATCGTGATTTATATCTATTTGCTTCTTGATCCAATTTGAAAGATTGGCTTTTGAACTACTATTTTCGTTGCGCACCATTCGAAGTACTTTTCGAGCAGTTCCCATTATGTCTTTACGAATTGGATCCATTGCTTTTTCAAGATCCTCAGCCATTTTGGTTATGAAAACACCATTTTCGCTTTCAGATGCGACAGCCTTGATCAAGGAAACAGCATCAGCCAAATCTGCTTTTAAACTATCGGTAAATGCTTTCCAGGCTGCGCTTTTTTGCTCACGAACGGATTTCTTAGCATCTTTCTGGATAGCATCAAGTTCTTCTTCAGTAGCAATTGAAAGACCGTCTGCATTGAAGTTGAGAATCCACTCTTTGAATTTAGTCACACAATCAAAGTCGATTTCCCACTGCATACGCTCCTCGTCCTTGTAGCGTTCATGAGATCCACTTGTTGAGTGCCCTTGTGGTTGATTAACTTCCTTGACGTGAATCAATACAGGAACGTGCTCTTCGCGCGCAACTTTAACGGCATCTTCATAAGTCTTACACAAGTGTGCGTAATCCCAACCTTTCGTCACGAATATTTCGTAACCCGGCTTATCTTTTGTGCGTTGCATTCCTGCAAGCGCTTCTGAAATACTGTCTTTTGTTGTTTGGTATTTTCGTGGAACAGAAATTCCGTATCCATCATCCCAAATAGACATCACCATTGGGACTTGCAATACCCCAGCGGCATTTATTGTCTCCCAAAATGGCCCCTCCGAAGTAGAAGCATCGCCAATCGTTCCAAAGGCAACTTCATTTCCTCCATTAGTGAATTTTTTGAATTCTTCAAGTTCAGAAAGCGCCTTATTCTCTTTGTATACTTTGGAAGCCATTGCCAAACCGAGAAGGCGAGGCATTTGACCGGCAGTTGGTGAAATATCTGCGGAACTGTTCTTTTGTTCCATCAAGTTTAGCCACTCTCCGTTTTCATCCAGATTTCGTGTTGAATAATGTCCGCCCATTTGTCTACCAGCAGATTGAGGCTCCTGATCCAAATCTGTATGTGCGTACAATCCTGCAAAATATTGTTGAACATTCAACTGACCAATGGCCATCATAATGGTCTGGTCTCTGTAGTACCCAGATCTGAAATCACCATTCCTAAATTGCTTAGCAAGTGCGATTTGTGCCAGTTCTTTACCGTCACCGAAAATCCCAAATTTTGCCTTTCCAGACAAAACTTCTCGACGTCCGAGAAGAGATGTTTCTCTCGAAATATTCGCCAATTTAAAGTCTTCTAAAACTTCTTTTTTGAATACTTCAAAATCTACATTTTCCAAAGTTTCGACGGTAGGTTCTTTTGACATAGGATGCTATTTACAGAGGTGCGAAGATAGCAAATCAAGAGCGAATTTAAAAGTATTTTGGATTCGAAAAAAGAGTCAGAGTTTTGGAATCTCTATATTTGAATTATGGCGCTTAAAAAATGGTTTAAAAAGTACGCTCCATATTTTGTGGATGTGTGGCAATATATCGCTATCATTTTGATCTTTATTCTCGCTGCAATATTTTTTCTTTAAGCGCGTCTAATGTTGTAACTTCGTACGAACAAGCTCAAATTATGAAACAAATTATTGCCTTTTCCCTTCTGTTTTTAACGTTTACATCAGCTGGACAATTGAATGTCGATTCGCTAGGTAGATTGAATTATATTAATCTCCACTTGACGATGATTAATGATGTTTGGGGATATGTAGACGAAGCTGGGAATGAATACGGGCTCGTTGGTTGTGAGAAAGGTACGAGTGTTGTAGATCTCACCGATCCAACAAATCCTACGGAAATTTTTTGGGAACCTGGTATGGAATCTGTTTGGCGCGATTTAAAGACGTGGGGTGACTATGCCTTCGTAACGACTGAAGCCATGAATGGTTTGTTGATCATTGATTTATCTCCACTTCCGGCATCTACCACTTTGCCAACAACTTTGTACACAGGTCCTGTAGGAAATGAATGGTATTCTGCTCACAACCTTTACATTGATGAGAATGGGTACGCTTATATTTTTGGTTCGAACAGAGACAATGGAGGGGTAATCATTTTGGATGTCAATACCGATCCAATGAACCCAATTGAAGTCGGGGTGTTTGACGATTGGTACGTACATGATGGTTACGTGCAAAACGACACCATGTATCTAGCCCACATTAGTGATGGGTTTATGAGCATCGTGGATGTAACAGACAAAGCAAATCCAATATTACTTGGAACAGAAACAACACCTTCTACATTTACACATAATATTTGGGCGACGAGTAACGGACAATACGCTTTTACAACTGACGAGGTTTCAGGAGGTTATATCGGAGCGTTTGATGTTTCTGACCCAACAAATATCATTGAGGTTGATCGGATTCAGAGTTCTCCAGGAGCAGGAGTTATTCCTCATAATGTACATGTCTTGGGAGATTATGTTGTCACCAGTTACTATTCTGACGGAGTCACTATTCATGATGCGACATATCCATACAACATGGTTGAAGTCGGAAATTACGATACTTATTTTGACCAAACAACAGGTTATGATGGTTGCTGGGGAGCATATCCTTATTTGCCATCTGGACTGATTTTAGCATCCGATAGATCAGAGGGACTCTTTGTTTTAGGACCAACATATGTGCAAGCAGCTTATCTGGAAGGGATAGTTACGGATGCTGTAACGCTAAACCCTATTAATATAGCGGATATCCAAATTACAGGCAGTAACCAGTCTGAGGATACGGATAACACAGGTTTCTACGCAACTGGTATGGCGAGCGCTGGGACGTATGATGTGACATATAATAAGGTTGGATATTCGCCGCAGACAATAAGTACGACGTTGACAAATGGAGTAATTACTACGCAAGATGTCCAATTGACACCACTTCCACCTTATAGTTTGACTGTTCGTGTGTTTGATGCTGTTACCTCAAATCCAATTGATGGAGTAGATATACAATTAAGCGTTCCATTGTTGACCCATACAGGCCTAACGAATGGTTTGGGTGAAGAAACACTTACACTTTTTTATGAAGACTATTACAACCTTGTTGTGGGTAAGTGGGGGTACATTTCACATTGCGATTACCTTTCGATAGATAATACAACAGGAACAATTGATGTGTATCTAGAAACAGGGATTTACGATGATTTTACGTTTGACTTCGGATGGAGTACTTCGGGAAATGCATCGACAGGAATGTTTGTAAGAGAAGAACCATTTGGAACGAATAGTGGTTCTGCTCCGAGTGCCGATGTTATCACAGACTGCGGAACACGTGCGTATGTGACGGGTAATGCAAATGACCTTGATCCAAACCTTGATGATGTAGATGATGGAAGTGTTGCACTGACTTCTCCTGTTATGGATTTGACGGGATATGCAGATCCATATGTGAATTATTCTCGATGGTTCCACTGTTTTCATGGACCTTTCCAGCCTGACGATACGTTGAGGGTATTGGTGAATAATGGAACGGTAATGGTGGAAATTGATGCTGTTGGAAGTATGCATCCTGATTCGGTTGGTTGGGTGCAAAAGAGTTTGCGGGTAAGTGACTATATTACACTTACCAATACAATGCAGTTCTTTTTTAGAACCTCAGATTATGAGCCGGAAGGGAATATCACTGAGGCTGTGATCGATCATTTCTTTATTGCAGATTCGGCGATACTCGCAATCGGTGACCAATCACTAAAGCAAGAGTTGGTTGTATATCCAAATCCAGCGCAGGATCGAATTTTTGTGAATGGCATAGATGAAACACAGCCATATGTATTGTTAGGGATGGACGGGGCCGTTGTTTCTGAAGGGGTGTTGACGAAAAACAACCATGAAATTGAGATCGAAAATTTGAGTGATGGAGCATATTTCCTTCAATTAAGAGAGCATGTTTTCAAAGTGTTTAAGTCAAATTAAGAGAAATCATTCATGGAGACGTGCGTCTTTGATTATATTTGCTCTAACGAATAAAATATCACGTTGGAATTAAAGTACGATATTTCTGTAGTAGTGCCTCTTTACAATGAAGAGGAGTCGTTGCCAGAGCTTCATAGCTGGATAAAGCGCGTAATGGATGAAAACAAGTTGTCGTACGAAGTAATGTTCGTTGATGATGGTAGTACGGACAGTTCTTGGGATGTCGTGGAGCAGTTACATGCACAGGATGTCAATGCAAAAGGAATCAAATTTCAGCGCAATTATGGTAAATCTGCAGCCCTGCAAAAAGGGTTTGAAGCTGTTCAAGGAAGCGTAGTCATTACTATGGATGCGGATTTACAAGATTCTCCAGATGAAATTCCTGAATTGTATCGAATGATTACGGAAGATGGATTCGACGTTGTATCTGGATGGAAGAAAAAAAGATACGACCCGATCACTAAAACAGTTCCTACAAAGTTGTACAACTGGGCGGCACGCGTGATTACTGGAATTAAATTACACGATTTCAATTGCGGATTGAAAGCATATAAAAATGCAGTGGTAAAGAGTATAGAAGTCTATGGTGATATGCATCGTTATATTCCACCATTGGCTAAGTACGCTGGATTCAATAAAATTGGAGAGAAGGTTGTTGAGCATCAAGCCAGAAAGTACGGTACAACAAAATTTGGATTAAACAGATTTATCAATGGCCCTCTTGATTTGATGACCGTGGCCTTCATGGGGAAATTTGGAAAGAAGCCAATGCATTTCTTTGGAGTCATTGGGATGATGTTGTTTTTTATCGGTTTCGTATTTTTTCTATACATGGGAATTGATAAGATTTTCTTTAATGAAACGGCTGAACGAATTGCCGATAGAACAGAGTTTTATGTTGCACTTGCGGCTATGCTCATGGGAGTTCAATTCTTTCTAGCAGGATTTGTCGCAGAGTTGATGGGGAGAACTTCATCTTCTCGAAATACATATTTGGTGGAAAAAACAATTGATGCCAATTAGAGATTGGAATATTGATACCACATGGTCGCTTTTTCTTGATCGAGACGGCGTAATTAATGAACGAATTTTTGGTGGTTACATCACAGAACCTAAAGGCTTCAAATTTATTGATGGTGCTGAAGCAGGTATTGCCTTGTTATCCAGAGCTTTTCATCGCGTGTTCGTGGTTACAAACCAGCAGGGGATAGGAAAAGGGTTAATGACAGAGCGTAACCTATTGGAAATTCATACTTATATGTGCAATCAAATTCATTTGGCAGGCGGAAAGATCGATAAATGTTATTTCGCTCCAAATCTGAGAGGTGCTGAGGATGACTTGCGGAAACCGAATTCAGGAATGGCCGAATTGGCAAAACTTGAATTCCCAGAGATTGATTTTGGACGTTGTGTGATGGTGGGAGATACAGATACAGATATTGAATTTGGCAAGAAACTTGGTATGAAAACAGTGCGCGTGAAAACCGAAGAGCCAATTGGTATCGAAGCCGATCTTACAGTGGACGATTTGAATTCATTCGCAAAATTGATAACACATGAAATTTAGTTTAAGTACAATCTTGATTTTTCTCTCACTTGTCTCATTTGCTCAGGTGAATCAAGTTGATGCGCAAGGACGCAAACAAGGTGTTTGGCAAAAGAAGTACGAAGGAATTCATGTGTATAAGTACAAAGGACAGTTTAAGAATGACAAGCCAGTCGGGACATTCACTTATTTCTACAAGTCGTCAAAAACGAAAGCTGTAATTAAGCACGATCCCAACAGTAGTCGATCAGTGGCTTATTATTACCACGAGAATGGGTCTTTGATGAGTCATGGAATCTTTCGCAATCAAGTGAAGGACAGTATCTGGCTTAATTTTGGACCATCCCAGCGCATTAGCAATACTGAAACATATGTAAACGGTGTCTTGCATGGAAAAAAAGTGGTTTACTATGTTCCAGAATTGGTGGAGGATAAGTCACAAATCCCATCGGCTGTCTTTATCTACGACAATGGAGTTCTTGATGGACCATACAAAGAATACCATCAGAATACGAAGACGAAGGTTAAGGGGCAATACAAGAAGAATAAACGCGACGGTGTTTGGGAACATTATCATCCTAATGGGCGTCAGATGCACTTGTTCCGCTACAAGATGGGCATTAAGCACGGCTGGTGTATGTCTTATGACGATATGGGGAAGGAGCAATTTAAAGAATACTTCTATTACGGACGTCGTTTAACTGGGGACGCGCTGAAAAAGAAAATGAAAGAATTAAAGGAGCTTGGAATAAACCCAAATCAATAACAACCTTTTTTTTGTTAAATTCGTCTATACAATAGATGAAGAGCAAAACCACTTATAGAATCCTAAGCCTTTTTACTGTACTTATCCTTTTTATAGGATGTAAACAAGAAGACGCACCTAATTTTCACTTTGAGTATTTCGGATTGGCAGAAGGCCGTTTTGTCGTGTATGATGTCGTTGAAATAAATCATGATTCTGGATTGCTAATCCACGATACTTTACGCTATCAAATGAAGACGTATTGGGGCGATGTATATGTTGACAATGAAGGGAGAGAGGGACGTGAATACATTGTTTATAAGAGAGACTCGGTCAATCATCCATGGACCTTAACGGATGTTTGGCACGGGGTGTTCGATGGAATTCGTGGGGAACTAGTTGAAGAAAATCAACGAAAGGTAAAGCTTGTTTTCGCTCCAACATTATCAAAGAACTGGGATGCGAATGCTTACAACTTGGATGATGAACTCGATTGCTATTACCGAGATATTCATAGCGACACGATTATCAACAATTATAAGTTTGATTCGACACTTGTAGTTGAACAACAGACGTACAATAATTTGATCGATTCTGTTCGCATGTATGAAACGTATGCTAAGCATATCGGTCTGGTTTACAAGCACCATGTTGATAATCATTATCAGTTTGGGAGTACTGAGGTTGTCATCGGTAAAGAGCTTTATGTGTCCTTCATCACTTCTGGTTGGGAGTAATTCTTTAACTATTCATTTAGTCCATACTGACATTTATACTAACTTCGTCCAACGATGAAGATTGCACTCCTTTCTGCATTTTATCCATACAGAGGTGGAATAGCACAGTTTAGTGCTATGCTTTATCGTGCCTTGGAAAAAGATCATGAGGTAAAAGCCTATACATTCAGTCGACAATACCCCAATTTTCTATTTCCAGGGTCTTCACAGTTTGTAACTGGGGATGATAATGCAGATCCTATCGAAGCTGAACGTTTGTTGGATTCTACGAATCCTGCAACATTCGGAAAAACGGCGAGACATATTAATCGAGAGCAGCCAGATGTTTTTATTAGTCAGTATTGGATGACCTTTTTTGGACCTTCAATTGGCGGAGTGCAAAAACGACTAAAAAATACAAAGCGAATAAGTATCCTTCACAATGTTATTCCACATGAAAAGCGGTTCTTTGATAAGTGGGCGAATCGTCGATTTTTAAAGCACAGTGATGCTTTTGTCGTGCTAAGTGATGCAGTTCTTAAAGATCTGTTGTCGCTCAAACCAGATGCAAAATATTTACGCATTGATCATCCAGTATACAGTCAATTTGGTGCTAAGATGGATTCAGTTGAAGCACAAAAAGCAATTGGAGTTCCTATGAACAAAAAGTACCTCTTGTTTTTTGGATTTATCCGCGATTACAAAGGTCTCGATCTTCTACTGAAATCAGTTAATGATCTTCCTGAAGACTATCATTTGATCATTGCTGGTGAGGTGTACGGAACCTTCGATAAATATCAGCAAATCATTAATGATAAGGGAATTGCAGACCGTGTTCATTTGTTCAATGCCTATATTTCTGACGATGAAGTAACACGCTTTTTCTCTGCTGCAGATGTTTGCATGTTGCCTTACAAGGGCGCAACACAAAGTGGGATTACAGCAATTGCACATCATTTTGACCTGCCAATTATTGCAACAGATGTAGGCGGTTTGAAAGAGAATACAAAGCACAATGAGACTGGTTTGATCGTTCCAACACCAGATAGCAAGTTAATTACAGAGTCAGTTGAACGCTATTTTCAAGAAGGATTGAAGAAAAAATTTGCAGCGAATATTCAAAACGAGAAAAAAGAAAACTCCTGGGAGAATTTTGCTAGGAAGGTTATTGAGTTCTCAGAATCGCTTTAATCGTATAAAACTAGTTGTAAAATGTTGAGTAAAAGAATTTTTTGGTTGTCCATTGCTCTATTGATGGCGCTTGGTACGTATCTAGTATCAACTACTTGGGGTGAAGGCGCAAACACCGAAAAGGGGATAGAAGTAACATTGGAGGTTTCTGTACCAGAATTAGTGAAAAAGTATGTTCGTAATCCGAACAATTCTAAATTTCAGAGGATCTACACTGAATCCATTGACAAATATCGAATTGAAAAGAAAGATTTTATCGGAATTTTCCGTGCGAAGTATGAAGCTGAGAATAAGGATGACATGCTCGTTCGTCTCTTTGATATCGCGGAGATTGAAGAGTTAAACCGCAGTTCTACGAATCAAGCCGTTGAAGACTTTTTGCGAGCGGAGGAATACAGTTCTTTGGATATTATGGCTGAGGTAATGCGACGACGCATTATTAATTTCGGAATTGCCCCGCCAACAATTAGGAAAGATCAAGTAAAAGGTAGAATGTATGTCGCGATACCTGGGGTTCGTGATAAAGCTACAATTGCTAATAAGATGGCTGCCACAGCAGATCTTGAGTTTTTCGAAATTTACTCGGCACAGGAAATTCAGTATGCGTGGCAAGAGGCAGTTGTACTATCCATGTCTGATCCGATTGTTGAAGATGCGATAGACATTGATATCGCAGACGAAGATACGACAGTGGTAGAAGAGATTAGTTCCTTGAATGATTTAACATCCTTGAGTTCAGAAGAAAGTTTGGCAAGTTATGTACTGCCCTATGGTCCATATAATATTGGATATGTATTACCTGAAAACAAGGCGGACGTTGATGTTTTGTTAGCGAGAGAAGATATTTTGAATGTTTTTCCAGAGACAGTTCGGTTCATGTGGTCACGGGATATGCAGGTGATTAATCCTGATGCAAAGCAGTTAGGTTATCTTTTATACGCAATTCGAGTTCCAGATAATGGTAGAGCTCGAGTTGGAGGTGTTGACATTAAGTCAGCTTCTACTGGTTATGATACAGAGGCTGGAAAGATTACTGTTGATCTTGAAATGACGGCCGATGGTGGTGACAAGTGGGCGAGAATGACAGAAGACAATGTAAATAAGCAGGTAGCCATTTCAATGGATAATCGTGTTTTTAGTGCACCAAATGTTGAGAATGCAATTACAGGAGGTTTGACACAAATTTCAGGAAGCTTCACAAATGATGAAGCAAAAGATTTGGCGGCAGTTCTAAATGCTGGGGCACTTCCTGTTCCATTTGTTATTATAGATCAAATTGAGACTGATGTACCTGTCGGAAATGGTAGCCCATTGTTAGGAATTATCATATTGAGTGTGACATTGATTGGTATGTTTTTGTACCTCTTCTTTTTTAATAGAAAAACTTCTGGTTTCGAAGGATCTTTCTGAGTGGGAGGCGAAAGAAGTAAGGTTCATGCGGAATGCTAAGCTTTCCCTTTTTCACACTGAGGTATGGAGTTCACGAGTAGGTCAGTTGGAGGAATAAGAGTTCCACGGTGCGAAAGAATTTTTTAGAAAAAAATCAGTACATTCGCAGAGTATATAACGAATGTTGAAAATAAGAACCATATTAACGTCAATGTTGCTCCTTCTATTGGTTGGGGTAGGTATTAATGTGAGGGCAGCTGTTGCTGCATCTAACGGGGTTCAGAAAACAACAGATCAAGGGCAAGAATCAGATAAAGAATCTGAGAATAAGGAAACTAAGTTGGTCTTAACAGAACTTGATTTCTTTGATGCCTTCTCGCTTGTAAATATTCAGTTACAGTGGAGAGACCTTCATCTTGAAGCTGATCAGGAATTAACTGAATTAGAGTCTGCAGAAACGAACGAACATTCTTCAGAAAAGATTGAATTGGTTTCGTTGGACAGAGAGAACACTCTTCTTCCAGTTTCTTTACCTATAAAAAGCAACTATGCTATTGTGTTGGCTGGAGAATGTCCGATTACCAAGTGCGAGACACACTTCATTCATCATCTGAACTTACAGAAAGCAAGTACAATTGCTTTTATTCTCAATTGCGGAACGTATCCATCGAGTTGCTAATAGACTCGATTGAGCTCCTCTAATTTCGAGTTTCGCACAAATCATCAAGTGTTTTTAAACGGGGAATCCCTCAATAGATAAGCGTCTGTTAATCGATCGTTTTCCTATTGATTTTAAAAAAGTTAAAGCCTATATTTGCAGGCTTAAATTATTTACTAATATATTTTACGAAAATGCGTAATAAAGGATTTTTTTGGTTTTTGACAATATTGTTGACAGCCATATGTATTTATCAATTGTCGTTTACATGGGTATCAAATGGTGTAGAACGAAAGGCTGAGAAGGCTTCAGATATAAAAGTTGAAGAGATTTTCGAGGCGGCAATTGCTGCTGGTCAAGATAGCTTGTTGTTGCCAAATGGTACAACTGTAGCTGTGAATAAGGCTGAGTCGAGAGAATTGGCGTTGGCGGCATACATCAACGACACGTTGAAGCAATTGGCAGAAACACCTGTTTACCCAATCTTTGGGTCGACATTTAAAGATGTAAAGAAACGTAGTCTTGCTTTTGGTTTGGACCTTGTAGGTGGAATGAGTGTTACACTTGAAATTTCAGTTCCACAATTGGTTGCAAACTATGCACGAAACGAAAATGGTGCAGCATTTAAGAAAGTACAGAAAGCTGCAATTGATAAATATGGCAACGAAGGTGGAGATTATATCAGCATATTCCGTGCGATATACGAAAGCCAAAATAACAATGATGAATTGGTTCGTTTGTTTGATATTTCAGATATCGATGAATTGAAGCGAAACTCAACGAATGATGATGTTGAAGCATTCTTACGTAGTAAGGAAGAAGGTTCAATGGAGGGTGTTGAAGAAATCATGAACCGTCGTATTAATCAGTTCGGGGTTGCTCAACCAAACATTCAGAAGGATATCGCGAATAATAGATTGTACATCGAATTACCAGGTGTTCAAGATGAGGCGACTGTTGCTGAGAAGTTAGTTTCTACAGCAAACCTTGAGTTCTTTGAAATTTATTCTGCACAGGAAATTAATATTTACTGGCAGCAGGCAGTTGTTGCATCACAATCTGAACCACTTGACGTTGATGAGTTGGAGCAAGAAATTGATACAGCTAGTACGGCTGCAATTGACACAGTTGGAATTGACACGCTTAGTACTGACGCCGCAAGTGCTGGAGATGAATTGAATTTGAAAGACCTTAATGATTTAGAATCATTAGGTGGAGGAGAAGCTGGTAAAGGTGGATTAGGAGAATATGTTAAGCCTTATGGACCTTACAATGTAGGATATGCAATGCCAGAGAATAAAACGGCTGTTGATGTATTCTTGAAGAGAGAAGATATTCTTAGCAAATTTCCTGAGACAGTTCGATTCATGTGGTCGGAGGATATGATGGTTGTAAATCCTGATACAAAGGAGTTAGGCTATCTTTTATATGCAATTCGTGTTCCTGACGATGGGAAGGCACGTGTTGGTGGTAAAGACATCAAGACGGCTTCTACCGGTTACGATACTGAAGCTGGAAAAATTACTGTTGATCTTGAGATGACTACCGATGGTGGTGACAAGTGGGCAAGAATGACAGAAGATAATATCAACAAGCAGGTCGCTATTACAATGGATAATGTTGTTTACAGCGCGCCAAATGTTGAGAATGCAATTACTGGTGGTAGAACACAAATCTCTGGAGGCTTTACAATTAATGAAGCGAAAGATTTGGCTGGACTTCTAAACGGTGGAGCACTTCCTGCACCATGTGTTATTAAGGAGCAGACAAAGGTAGGTCCAACAATTGGAGCTGAGAACTCACGTGCTGGATTGATGTCATTCGGATTTGCCCTGATTCTTGTATTTATTTACATGATCTTCTATTATGGAAAAGCAGGTATCGTTGCTGATATCGCCTTATTTGCAAACATCTTATTCATCTTTGGTTCACTCGCATCTTTTGGAGCTGTACTGACCCTTGCGGGTATCGCAGGTATCGTACTGACAATTGGTATGGCGGTTGATGCCAACGTACTAATTTTCGAACGTGTAAGAGAGGAACAGGCTGCAGGCAAAGATCTGAAATCAGCCATTGATACTGGATTTAAGAAAGCACTTTCTTCAATTATTGATGCAAACGTTACAACGATGTTGACGGCGATTGTTCTGAAAACATTTGGATCAGGACCAATTGAGTCTTTCGCGACGACATTAATCATTGGTATTTTTACTTCTGTATTCGCAGCCTTAGTTATAACACGCTTGTGTATTAACTGGTGGATGAAGAAAGGGAAGACGATTTCTTTCGAGACGAAAACAACAAAAGGAGCATTCAAAAACTTCAACTTCGACTTCGTAGGTAAACGTAAGACCTTTTACATGATTTCAGGAATTTTGATTCTTGGTGGTGTTGCAGCAATTGGATTTAGAGGATTGAAGCCAAGTGTTGAATTCTCAGGTGGACGTTCATTTGGTGTGAAGTTCGAGAAAGATGCAGGAAGCCATTTGGATTATGTTCGTACTCAGTTAGGGGAGACATTCGGAAAAGATGCCTCACTTGAATTGAAGACGAAAACAAACAACTATTTCCTTGAGATCATAACAAACTACAAGTTGGCAGATGAAAATGCGAACGTTGAAGTTAAAGAGAAATTGGAAGAAGGATTGAAGAGTTGCGAGGACAAACTTGGAACCTTCAATATTATGGAGTCACGAAGTGTGACAGCAACAATTTCAGAAGAGTTGATTTCGTCATCTATGCTGGCTATTATTATTTCGTTGCTTATCATATTTGCCTATATATTGATCCGATTTGGTAGATGGCAATACTCAACAGGAGCCATCATCGCCATGATGCACGATGTCACATTGGTACTTGCTGCCTTCGCAATATTCCATGGAATACTTCCATTTAACATGGATGTGGATCAGGCATTTATTGCGGCATTGTTGACCGTAATTGGTTACTCCATTAATGATACCGTGGTCGTGTTTGATAGAATTCGTGAAAACTTGAATTTGCACAAGAGTTCCGATGAGAAGGATCAGATCAACAAGTCGTTGAACTCAACCTTGTCAAGAACTATTAATACGTCGATGACAACCTTCATCGTACTCTTAATCATCTTCTTGTTCGGTGGAGCAGCGATTAAAGGATTTATTTTCGCCTTGATGATTGGTGTAATTGTCGGTACATACTCTTCATTGTGTATTGCGACACCAATTTTGATTGATTTCTCGAAAGGTGCAATGAAAGATGACCAAAGAAAAATGGCTGAAAAAGCAGCAGCTATCGAAGCAGCAGCCGCTGAAAAGGCAGCTATTGATGGTGCTTCTTAAGCATTGATATACTAGTGAAAGCCATTCATCAAACGATGAATGGCTTTTTTTGTAGTTTATAGTTCGTGTTTCCTGTTCTTTATTTGTGGGTTCAATTCGCTTCTAAAGCCAACCATGATGAAATTTTCTGCGTTTTTAATATAAAGAGCGAAGATGATTGTGTTTGTAGGATTAGTGGCGGTTATGATAGTTGGGAATTGGATCTTCAATGCTTACTTGAATTGAATAGTTGAATCTATTGTTCAATTCTTTCACCGCAATTTCTGGTTAGGAAATCTAGTATTCGTTTACTTTCTTTGTTTATATGAAATTTGACAAGCAATTTTCTCTTTCTCTCCTTTGTAGCTTCCTTTTCACTTGCTTAGTAATTTCTGTTTCTAACCAGACTTATGCGCAAGAAGGTGATTCAATAAAAATTCAGTTGTTCGGCCATGATGATCTCAATCTCGATAATGGTAAGAATAAGCGAATTATAACTTCAACAAATCGAATGGCTGATCGCCCAGAGGACATGGTGCAGGATGTTATCATTATTGACGGAGATGAAATCAGAAAATTCGGTTACGCTACGTTGGTGGATGTCTTGAAAAACATTCCTGGTTTCAGAACGTCACAGCCTGGAAATGCACTTGAAGGAGAAACCTTCCTCATGCGCGGATTGGTAGGAAACGATCACACAAAGATTTTAATCAATGGAATTCCTGTAAAGCCTGAAGCTGTGCGGGGTATGCCTATTGCGTCACAATTGCCAATTAGACATGCAGAGCGCATTGAAATCGTAATGGGACCATCTTCATCATCCTATGGTTCTGATGCCATGGCAGGTGTAATTAATATTGTTTTACCTGAAATAGATCGTCCCGTTTTTGCATGGGCGGATGTGAACCTTCTTACACCTAAGACAACTGAGTTCAACTTAACACTTGGTGGTAAAGTGGGAAAGGGAAAGAATATTTTGAACTACGAAATCTTTGCATCAAGTAATCGATCAAGCGATATAAATCTTTTGATTCCAGATGATTCCGTCAGGGTCTCACCTGGAGCGTTAAGCCAATGGCAGGAAGAGTTGTTTTTCGGAGATTCATTAGGGAATCCAGAAATTCAGGACCTCACGCGAGAGAGTCGACTGTTAGGCGCTTATTTAAAGTTTCGATGGTTCGAGATTAGTGCAATGAATATGTACAGGAAGGAGCACAGTGGTTTGGGAAGTAATCCGCTGGAGCAATCTTATCACGATCCAGGCCTAACATTTGGAGAGAACATCAACTCATTTAGTCTAAAATACAACGACGTTAAGAAAAAGCGGTACATGTCTAAGTTTGCGATTTCTGCATTGACCTATCGAACCCTTACAAATTCATCTTATTATGGAGTTGCGAACTACATGTCGAGTGGTAAAAATTTCATTTACGCACGTTCTGTCGATTTCAATGTTGAATACTCAGGAGTTTTAGAGATCAACAAACAAATGCGCTTGGCGATTGGAACAACAGCTGATTACAGTATTTCACATCCTTTCACAACATTCTTAGGAAAACCGTATCGAGATGAGTCGACAAGCTTTGATTTACCACCAGAAAATGAATGGTTGGAGACTGGGGCTACGCAATCTCCAGCAGTTGAATCTGTTAGTTCTCTAGATTCTACAGTTTATCTTCAACGTTATACCCGACACAATTATGGTGGTTACATCCACTATTCGTTTAAATCGAAGTCTGGAAAATTTATTGGTGAAGTGGGAACGCGAATTGATTACAATAGCTTTAACGACTTGGTCTTTACTCCCAAAGCAGGAATCGTATACAAACCAATTCCACGGTTGAAAATTCGCGCTTATTACGGAACGGGATACCGTGCTCCACGTTCATATTATATGTTCAATAATTATTCAGAGTATTATTTGAAAACGGTAAATCAGGGTGAAGGCTTGGAGCGAGATTTGTTGAACCGAGATCGAATTCTTGCAGAAGAATTGGATGGAGCAGAACTTGGGATAGAATGGAAGGCGCGAAAGGATCTGAAGTTTTCAGCATTGGGGTATTTTCACTACATGCAGAACAAAGTGATGCGTGAGCGCGCAGATTCACTTCCGCCCGATATTGTTAGTGGTTCAGATGAGGAAAAGAAGTTTCGTGTGAGGTCTGGTTTTTTTAACGGAGATT
Source organism: uncultured Flavobacteriales bacterium (assembly GCA_905478665.1). GTDB lineage: Bacteria > Bacteroidota > Bacteroidia > Flavobacteriales_D > Crocinitomicaceae > UBA4466. The sequence goes on along the minus strand of CAJQJL010000043.1, from coordinate 7,677 downwards.
CCTATTCCATGCTATATTCCGTGCTTTTTACAACGCAGTATAAGAAGCAATTTGGAAAAGTTGGAATAGACCTTTTGCTGAGTTATGAATACGCCAACGGATGGGAAATTGTAGAAGAGGAAGATGATGTTGCTGGCAGTGATACGCGAAAAACTCCGGGCTACCGATTCGTGCCAGAACATTCCGTGAAAGCAAACTTAACGATTTCGGCATTTGACTTTACCCTTTCACTGCGGAATAATGTTATGGGGCATTATGTAACCGATGTTTATCGTCAGAATAGGGCGGTTCTTTTTCAAGAAACGGATAAATTCTATTACAACATGGACATTCTTCTGCATAAGAAATTGTTCAGACAGTTAAGCGTATTTGGAGGTGTGTATAATGTCTTTAACAGTGTTCAGTCTGGAATTCCTAATGCCAGTATTTCTAGAACTTGGACGTTTAATCCACAATACGGAACGGTTTACAAACTTGGGTTAACTTTCAAATTGAACTAGGTGAGGAGCATTCATCTCATACTCGCCCTATTCCTGAGCAATTCCTTGTGGAGTCAAGAAGTGAAAATCCACAAACATGAGATCAAGAAACCGTTTGTAGAAAAATACTTATCGAAAGGAGCCAATAGTACGAATGAAGATAGCATCTATTTTTATTACAACCGTGCAATGCTTATAGCGCAGGAAATGAATTATCCTCAAGGCGAAATCAAAGCGTGTAAAGGCTTGGTTAAGTTGTATGAGAATGATGAAGAGATTTATGAAAAGCTGCGGTACTCATTGCTTCTTGTTGGCTTGTATACTAAGCACGGTACGAATGAAGAGCGAGTTGGGGCATACGGAAGTTTAGGGAAGCTTTATTTTAATGAGAGATTGTTTTCGAAATCTGTTGAAATGTACAAACGTGCGGCAGAACTTGAAATTGAGGATTCGGATTTGTTTTATAGTACATATATCTGGTTAGCCCGTGCGGAGAAGCATGCGGGAGATATTGACGATGCCATTGTTTCTGCTAGACAATTGGAATTGAAATCGTCTGAACTGACCTTGTTTCAAAAAATTGAATTGCAAAAGGAGAAGGCGGAGATTTATCATTTGCTCAAGGCGTATAAAGAAGAACTCATTAGCTACACGGCTATTGCTGTATTAATCAAAGGGTCAAAGTATTCCTACCTAGAACCAACGAATTGGAACAACATCGGTTATACGCGAAAGTTTTTAAACGACTTTAAAAAAGCGAAGTCTGCGTTTTATTCTACACTAAAAAGCAGTGCTGCCGATAATGAATTGAATGGCGCGGCGTACTTCAATTTAGGAATCATCTACCAAAACGTGGACGACAGTGATTCTTCGCTCATATGTTTTGCAAGAGCACGCGAGTATTATCAAAAAGCAAAGAACACGGAACAATTGGCCAAATGTTTCAACATGGAAGCTATGGTTTATTATCAGGAAGATGATCAGTTCAATGCCCAAAAAAATGTTTTACAGGCGATTCAAATAGCGAAGGATAATAAGCATGCGAAAGTGCTTTCGAGAAGTTATGAGATTGAATCTTTTATCCACCAAGACCTCTATGAGTTTGAAATGGCATTGGAGAGTTATAAGAAGTTTCTGTCCATACGCGACTCATTGTACACAGAGGAAAGGAGTCTAGAGAATAAATTGCTTTTTGACCAATATAAGGTTGAACAAATTGAAAAGCAGCTTCGTTTGATTTGGGCGAAAAATGAAATGGACGTCATTAATCTTGCACGTGAAAAGGCAGAGAAAGAGGCGGAAAGAGAACGCTTTAAAGCTAAGGAAAAGGAAGATGAATTGCGCATTTCTGAGCTGGAGAACAAGGAACTGAAATCCATGCAGGAATTGCAACGTTTGATGCTTTTGGAAGAGCAGTTAAATGTTGAGAATCAAAAGAAGGAATTGGCGCTGGTTCAGCGAGACAATGAGTTGAAGGAGTTGGCTTTGGAGAAAGAACGGCTTGTCGTTAGTGAAAATGCGAAGGAAATCCGATTGCTTGAGCAGGCTAAAGACCTTGAAGAGCAAAGGAGGTTGAACGATGAACAGGAATTCCGCAACACTTTGCAGTTGGTTGTTGGCGCCTTGTTATTTATTTTCTTGATTTTGGTTGGGATTATCATTGCCTACCGACAGCTAAGAAAGCGAAAGAAGCGCATTGAGCAACAAGCAATTATTATTGAAGAGAGTAGGAAGGAGATAGAGAGAGAAAAGGAGAAGTCAGAGAGTTTGCTGTTAAATATTCTTCCAGTTGCCGTTGCAGACGAGCTCAAGCTAAATGGAACTTCCAAACCAAGATTGTATGAAGAAGTGAGTGTGGGGTTTACGGATTTCGCTGGTTTTACAATGATTTCTGAAAAGCTTACGCCAGAAGAACTAGTGCATACCTTGGATAGCATTTTTTATGAATTTGATTTGATAATTGAAAAGCATGGCTTGCAGCAAATCAAAACCATTGGAGATGCCTATATGTTTGCTTCAGGCTTACCTGATATTATGCCAGATCATGCTGTAAAAATTGTATTGGCCTCACTTGAAATTCGTGATTTTATTGAGAAACGCAATAGTGAGCTTGAGGGATCGGCGCCAGCATGGAAAATTAGAATTGGAGTAAATACAGGACCCGTTGTTGCTGGTGTAATTGGAATTAAAAAATTCGCCTACGACATTTGGGGAGATACTGTAAATATGGCTGCGCGAATGGAATCGAGTGGAGAAGTTGGCAAAGTAAATATTTCTGGAAGCACTTATGAATGTGTGAAGAACAAGTTTGCAACTGAGCACCGTGGGAAAATTGCAGCCAAGAACAAAGGAGATGTAGATATGTATTTCGTAGAGCCGAAAGCCTAGTCTATTTCGACAATTTTATGCCCTTTATTTTTTCGTAGAAACAATTTCAAAATAGTTCGTGCGTCTCTGTCTTCTATCGTAATGTCAATGAAGGCATCCCACTTTTTGGGTTCAAGACGGTTGAAATGAAAAGGCGCATATCCCAATCCTTTGAGCGAACCATTTTCAATGAGAATAACACTTTTTTCGTTTTTCTCACGACCCTTATCAACGATGTAGAAGGTTGCACTGTTCATGCTTAGATCATCAATGATCGCTTTGCAGCGCTGGTTGTAATCTTCTGGAGACTCTTCCTTGACACAGGCACCGTGACATTGTTTGATCGTATATTGAAAACATGACGAACTCGTTTTGTACAAATCACAAAGCTTCTGGCAGAGTTCATAGTCTTCAACAAGCCTTTCCATATAGGCTACTCCTTCACGTTTCGTGTTAAAACTAGTGAGCGGACTTTCTTGCATTTTGGATGTTGAACCGATAAAAAACCGAATGTATCCGTTATCATCCATATAGTCGTATAGACCGAAAGGGAACGAATTTCTTCGCAACGAACGATTATAGACGGGTTGATGCTCTTTTATGAGTTGAGATTCTTTCAGCAAAGCAATAAGCTCTGATCCAGTTAGTTCATATTCAATTCGCGAAACTTCTTTTTGCATCTGTAGACCTTTCTTGGTCTTTCCATTGCGCAAGTGTTGTTCAACACGCTTTTTTATATGAATGCTTTTACCAATGTAAATCAATTGATTGAATTCATTAAAAAACTTGTAAACGCCTGCCTTGTTTGGAAGTTCATCCAGTACTTCAATGTCTAAATTGGGATGCAACCGTTTTGGGTTGACCTCTTCTTGAATAAAGGTGCCAAGGTTGTTTTTATCTGTTTCAAACAGCAGTGTAAACAGTTTGGCAGTCGCAAGTGCATCACCTCCAGCGCGGTGTCGATCAGTGAGTTCTATTCCCAACTTTCGGGTCAATTTGCCAAGACTGTATGAATCGTGTCCTGGTAAAATGTACCGTGATGTTCGCACTGTACATAAATGTGGTCTGCGAAAATCAAATCCCAATGATCTGAACTCTGTGCGCAGAACACCGTAATCGAATCCGACATTGTGTGCCACGAAAACACAATCCTCGGTGAACTCCACAATTTGCTTGGCAACCTCAAAAAATTTCGGGGCATTTTGGACCATGTGATCACTGATACCTGTAAGGTTGACAATAAATGGAGGGATTGGTATTTCTGGATTAATCAGTGTACTATATTCGTCGATGATTTCCGCACCTGTATGCTTGTAGATAGCGATCTCAGTGATTTTTGAGTTCTTTGGACTTCCTCCAGTAGTTTCGATATCAACAATTGCATAATGCACTTCTGTAAAGATAGTGTATAATGGAGAAAAATGCAGTTCTGATGCAAAATGATAGAAACAAATAAGTGATCAATGGTGAAATCAGCTCATTATTCCACTTTCAGAGGGATGACAGGCAATTTATTCTTCCTCTAAATCGAGCTCTATCTTTTTCTTCATATTGTTGATCATGTTCCGCACTTTCGAGAAATAACTATTGCGCTCTTTTTCGTTGACGACACTGATCACACTGGCATTGGCCATTTGCTTGTTCAATACTTTAATACTGTCTTCAATGTAGACTTTATCCGTTGTATGAAGGAAATTTAAAAGGTTGTGGGTGATGTATAGACCACAATGATCTGCCGTTCGATACATCGTAGCGCCATTCCCATTTAAGGTATCATTCTTATACATTTCAAAATCATTTCCTGATGCTGGCGGTTCAGTTGTGGAAATGAACTTTTTTCCAATGATTGCCTGAGCTTCAAGATGATCAACAAAACGTCCTAATAATTCCAACATATAAACTGCATACGCAGGGTCTTCGAAGTGCTGAGCTTTATAGTAGTAATAAACTTCATCCACAAAGCCACGAAGAAAACTAGAGTCGTAAATTTCCTTTGAAGGAATGGAGTTATAAAGCCTTAATGCCTCATGACCAAACGCGAAGCTGTCTTCAGGAAGTTTTTCATAAGCGAATGCTTTTCCTTCGTATTCTTTCATTTGAAGATGCGTCTTTGCCCAGAAGAACAACTTAAAACGCACTAAATGTGGGAAATTCATCAATTGAAGCAGTGGAATATTACTCACTGTGATGACTAATTCAGGATTTTTTTGCGCTTTTATCAATTGTAAATCCTTAACGATCTTCTCAAGATATCGCGCCATGCTGAATTCGTATTCATTGAGCTGTCTAAAATCAAAGAGCACTGCGTTCTTGTTGATTTCAAATAAAGAATCCAATGAAATTTCGAAATGCTTGCAGAGTTTTTCCAATTCAAAAATCGTGAGCAGGGTTTCCCCTCGAAATCTTCGGTATACAGCATCTTGACTAATACTAAGAATTTCTCCGACGATGTTTCCAAGAGAATCCTTTCCCTCTGTTTTACGCTTTATGATTTCAAATATGGTTGTTTGATGATCGATTCGCATGTTTGGTAAAATTAGGTGTTGAAGATACCAATTTTTGCGGATTTATTGTTTTCGAAATTTAATTGAACAAAAGCTATTTAAATGATTAGTAGAGGAATAGGACGGCAATAAGATAATTCTCAATAAGATAATTCTCATTAGGTATTTCTCGCAGTGTTTATAGGTATTTACTGCACTTTTGCTGGAGAGTTTCTATGAGTTTAATGGAGTAGTAAGTGTAGATATCTTCAATATTTAACACTTCTATTTGTGAACCTTTGGCTTCAAGATTTTTGTAAATCCAATCGCGGTGCTTTGTTTCCATGACGAGAATCAGGTCCGCCCAGTCCACATCTTCTTGTGCCAATGGATTTGTGCCTTTTTCTTTACAAATGGTGTGATTTGTTCCTGCCGAGTGAAATGCGATTTCACTAAATTGTTCTGCATAGAAATCTTCAGCCGTTTTTGATCGATCTATATTTGCTGAACATACGAATAGAATTTTTTTCATCGTTGACTAGTTTCTTGTTTAACCATTCACGTGTTGACTGAAAATGACACTGAACAGTCTAATACACTCATGATCACTTCGTGTATTTTTTCGGGTAAATAAAAAAGTTAAGCTTTCCTTTGTTGGGATTGAGGTCTGACCAGTTTTCCAGCGAGAATGAGACAGAAACAATCCCTGATGTTGGAACGTTCTCGATCTTTTCTTTCTTCTGTAAAGTATTAGCAGTTTCTGTCATGGATGGATTATGTCCAACGATACCGACGGTCTTAATGGTGTCGTCTAGATTTCGAAGAATAGTCAGCAAATTTTCGGTAGAACTAAGGTAAACCGATTGATCCCAAAGCACCTTTTCTACAGGGTAATCAATTTCTTTGCAGATGAGTTGAATCGTTTCTGTTGTTCGTTGCGACGGACTCGCAATGATAAGGTCAAACTTGATTCCTTTTTCGAATATTTTCTGCCCCATAAACGGAGCGTCTCGATAGCCACGTTCGCCCAATGGTCGTTCAAAATCTTGCCATTCAGGATTCGTGTGGCTTGATTTTGCATGGCGAATCAATACGACAGTGCGTGTGGTTTTCTTCAAGTCAGGTGATTGCTCTTCTTGAGCTTTAAGCTCAGCATCATGGTTGAAAAAAAGTACAGGAACTAGTAGAAAATATCCGAGAATGGTCATCGCAATTGATTTAAGCTAAAAATAAGGAATGCGTTATCCGATAACAAATAAACTGTATGTAATCAGCTTATTCGTCGTCTCTAATCATTAGCAAATGCAGTTTGCCCCCGAAGCCAACTGCGCCGAATCTGACCTTGGTAGAAGTGCCGTCGCACGTAAAAATATAAGCCCCCATGTATCCAATCAGCTCAACACCAGCTCTGTCTATAATTGCGTCAATATTTGTGACTGTTACTGTCTCGCAGCCTTGCCTTTCAACTAAGTATTGGTGTGTACGTTGATTCCATTTAGCAAAGAATTTTTCCATTTCCTCTGCGTCCTTCGCAAGTTCATCCCTTTCTTCTCCTTTAACATTCTCAAGGATTGCTGAATGCGCAACAATCAAGTGTTTTATTTCGGAGGTGTCTGTATAGGCCTTGATGATCCGTTCTTTAAATTCGTCAAGTAATGCTTTGTCTACCTCAGGCTTGGCTTCGGCGTGCTGGTTATTCGTTCCTTCTTGTGCGAAGGAGATGGATGTGACTAGAAGAAACAAGAGTATACGCATAAGTCAAACTTACTTAATTTTAGAGAGGTTTTCCGCGCGACTTGATGAAATAAATAGGTATTAGGCGTTCAACTTCCCAGCAATGAATGCAGTTGTCCAGGCTGCTTGAAAATTGTATCCACCCGTTATTCCATCAATATCCATTACCTCACCCGTAAAATAAAGGTTCTTGACCACTTTACTTTGCATGGTCTTTATATCAATGGATTCAAGACTCACACCACCGCAGGTCACAAATTCTTCTTTGAAAGTGGTCTTTCCAGAAACGGGATAGACATCATTGGTGAGTATGTTCACGATTTTGTTGATTCCCTTTTTACCCAATTGTCCCCATGTCGTTTCTTTGGAGAGTTCACATTTTTTCAAGAGGAAATGCCATAATCGAACGGGGAGGTAAAATGGCCGGATATTCGCAAGAATCTTATTCGGGTGCTCCTCAATAATTTTTTTTAACTCATCTTGGACGTGTTCATTGTTGGATTCATTAACCCAATTGACCGAAGCGTTAAATTGATATTCACTTTCACTTAAAATTCGCGCTCCGAAAGCAGATAATTTGAGAATGGCAGGTCCGCTCATTCCCCAGTGCGTGA
>CAJQJL010000042.1 GCA_905478665.1 uncultured Flavobacteriales bacterium | reverse complement strand
GCTTCAAATAATTACAATTCCTTATCTGTTCAGTCAGGAAGGGCAGCTTCGCAACTGTATCAAATTTTGTGCGACGAGCATCACGACAGAAACGAAGAACAGGAGCTGGATAATCTAATCGAATACGCAATTGACTACTATAAAGATCTGAAGAAGCGCTTTGGAGAAGGTAAAGAACGTAAATGCGAGATTAAAACATTTGATTCGATTAATGCGACAAAAGTAATTATAGCGAATAAGAAATTGTACGTGGATTACGAAGAAGGATTTGTAGGACATAGCATCCGAAAAGCACAGTACATCGCCGATTGTTCAGATTTGGATGACGTGATTATTTTCTTCGCTACTGGAAAAATGATGGTCACAAAGATCGCAGATAAGAAGTTTGTTGGGAAAGGGATTGTTTACGCAAACATCTGGAAAAGAGGGGATAAACGAACTGTATATCATCTAATATATCAAGATGGTAAGGGAGGACCAACTATGATGAAACGTTTTACGGTTAATTCAATTACCCGCGACACAGAATATGATTTAACTAAAGGAACAAAAGGTTCGAAAATGCTTTATTTCACGGTTCATCCTAACGGAGAGCGTGAAGTTGTGACAATCGTCTTGCGAGCGCGTCCGCACTTGAAACGATTGAAGTTTGACGTGGACTTGGGAGATCTGTTAATTAAAGGCAGAGGAGCAGGAGGTAACCGTGTCACCAAAGAAATTGTATCTAAAATCATCCAGAAAGAAGTAGGTGGATCAACGCTTGCTGCAACGAAAATTTGGTACGATACAACGGTTGGTCGTTTGAATGATGATGGACGTGGAACCTTCCTTGGCGAATTTAAAGGTGAAGACAAAATCCTGACGATTTATAAAGCTGGAGAATACCGATTGACCAATTTTGACTTGTCAACGCATTTCGATGATGACTTGATTCACATTGAAAAATGGCACCCAGAGCGACCTTTATCGGTTGTATACTACGACGCTGAAAAGGATTTACACTACTGTAAACGTTTCCTTTGCGAAGTAACAAGTGACAAGAAAGTATCGTTCATTTCAGAAGCGGAAGGATCTTACATGGATTTGGTGTCTACCGCGTATAAACCAAAGGCTAAAATCATTTACAATAAGCTCCTGAAAGCAACGAAAAGCCTTCCCGATACGGAAGTGAATCTCGATGAATTCATCGACATTAAGGGAATGAAAGCACAGGGGAATCAAATGACGAAATTGAAAGTCAAAGAGATTGTACTTGATCATCCAATTGAAGGAGATGAGCCTTGGCCTGAACCTGAAAAACCTAAACCTACAGAATCACCTGAAGTAGAGGGAGCGGAAGACGAAAAGCCAAATACGGTTGAGTGGGACATGAAGAAGGGCGATGAAGAAGACCCTGATCAGCCGAAGCTTTTTTAAAAGGATTTTAGATATTAGATAGTTGGATTGAGCTCTGCGAGCACTTTCGGATCTTGTCGATAATTTTTCGAACTTCCAATATCCAATATCCAATATCCAATATCCAATATCCAATATCCAATATCCAATATCTCTGGTCTTACCTATTGATAATATCCACTTTAACCCGTATTTTTGCCACACTTGGGATGATTTCTCTCCATAAATGAGGAAAGGATGAATCGTTCTCCGTGATGAACGAGTTTTTTTCAAAAAAGAAATAAAAATGAGTGCAACAATGGAAAAAATCACATCAGACGATTTAATCAAAATGGAAGACAAGCATGGAGCGCACAATTATCATCCGCTCGGTGTTGTTTTGAAAAGAGGAGAAGGTGTACACGTATGGGACGTTGAAGGAAAACAATATTATGATTTCCTTTCAGCTTATTCAGCGGTAAACCAAGGACATTGTCATCCAAAGATCGTTGGAGCAATGGTTGATCAGGCCCAACGTCTAACGTTGACTTCAAGAGCGTTTTACAATGACTCATTAGGTCCTTACGAAAAATTTGTAACAGAATACTTTGGTTTTGACAAGGTGCTTCCAATGAATACTGGAGCTGAAGCAGTTGAGACAGCAATAAAATTATGCCGTAAATGGGCGTACGAAAAGAAAGGGATTCCAGAAAACGCAGCACAGATTATTGTTTGTGAAAATAACTTCCACGGAAGAACAACGACAATTGTTTCTTTTTCAAATGATCCAGATGCGCGCAAGAACTTCGGTCCATTTACACCAGGGTTTATTCGAATTCCATACAACGATACGGATGCTTTAGAGAAAGCATTGAAAGAAAACGATAACGTAGCAGGATTCCTTGTTGAACCAATTCAGGGTGAAGCAGGCGTATTTGTTCCAGACGAAGGATACTTGACAAAGGCAAAGGCGCTTTGTGAAGCAAATGGAACATTGTTCATTGCAGATGAGGTTCAAACTGGGATTGCACGTACGGGGAAATTGTTGGCTGTAGATCATGAAAATGTTCGACCAGACATCCTTATCTTAGGTAAAGCAATTTCAGGTGGTGTTTATCCTGTTTCTGCTGTGTTCGCTGATGATGAAATTATGATGGTGATCAAACCAGGTCAGCATGGTTCAACATTCGGTGGAAACCCAGTAGGTTGTAAGGTGGCTATTGCTGCGCTGGAAGTCGTAACGGATGAGAAATTAGCAGAGAATGCAGAACGTTTAGGGGAATTATTCAGAGCGGAAATGCAACGGATTATTGACAATAGTGATTTGATCCTTAAGGTACGCGGAAAAGGATTGTTGAATGCGATTATCGTAAATGATACGGAAGAAAGTAAAACAGCTTGGAATTTGTGCGTTGCCTTGAAAGAAAATGGGTTGTTGGCTAAACCAACACATGGTAACATCATTCGTTTTGCACCGCCATTGGTGATGACAGAAGAAGAACTGATGGACTGTGTTCGCATCATTGAAACAACAATTAACGAGTTTAAGCGATAAACATAAAAGCTCTGATTCACGTCGGAGCTTTTGTTTTTGATATGGACAGGGCAGAAATAGAAGAGAAAATTAGAGTTCTCGAAGCTGAGTTGAGTGATTTGCGAAAAGAACTTCGCAAGGATTTGGTTCGTCCTGTTACCGTATCTGTTCCTGAACAAATGGAAGAGTTGTTTGGAGGTGTCGAGGAAAAAGTAAGCGACTATTTCAAGGAATTTCATTTCGATCCGATTTCTGGAGAAATCACAGTCTACGGTGAACGCTACGTTCTTTTTCGATCAGCTTCAATGTCTTATGAATTTCTAAATTTCATAAAGGAAAGGTATGCAGATCGACCAGAAAAGGAAGCAATAAGCATAGGAAACAACTTTTTGTACGATAACGCAAAAGTGATTGGGAAAAAGGATGCTGTTGCTTTTCATGATCGCCTAGACCTCAAAAGTGCGATAGAAAAACTGTCAGCAGGTCCCATTCATTTTGCATACACTGGTTGGGCAAACGTTGAGATTTTTCCAGACAGTCGACCTGTAGCTGACGACGATTTCGTATTAAAATTTCAACATCATAATTCATTCGAGGCACAGTCTTGGTTGAAAGCTGGAAAAAAGTCTGAGATTCCAGTGTGTACAATGAACTGTGGTTATTCAGCTGGATGGTGTGAGGAGAGTTTCGGAATTCCTCTTACTACGGTTGAAGTTACCTGCGAAGCAAAGGGTGATAATGAATGTAGCTTCATAATGGCTCCACCGAATAAAATTGAGGATTATGTAGGGGAAGTGCTCGATTTATCGAAGGTAGCAAACTTTGAAATCCCCGTTTTCTTCAAGCGCAAGAACATTGAGGAGAAGCTGAAGGAATCTATCGAGCAGAAGGAATTGTTGATTCAAGAGATTCACCATCGCGTAAAGAATAATTTACAAGTCATAACAAGTTTGTTGCGTCTGCAAATGGACAATTTAAGTGATCCTGTTTTGAAGGATGAATTTTTGTCAAGCATCAACAGAATAACGACCATGGCTACTGTACATGAGATGATGTACCGTGAAAAGGACTTCGACAGGATGAGTATGAACTCTTATTTTGTCGACCTAACCAAGTCTCTCGTCCAGTCTTATGCAATTGACGATTCAGTGGAAATTGACATTGATATCAGCATTAAAGACAGAGAGTTTGATCTTGAGAATTCAATTCCGTTAGCGCTTGTAATGAATGAAATTACATGTAATGCATTTAAGCATGCGCTTGGAAATGGGGGTAAATTTTATCTCCGCTTATCGGAAGATGAGGGACAATATGTTCTTGTAATTGGCGATGACGGTGGAGGGTTTGATGACACAGGAATTGAAGATGGCTTGGGCTTGTCACTTGTACAAATTTTGTGCGACCAACTGAATGCTGAGCTAATCATTAGCAATACAGATGCAGGATTGGAATATAAAATTATATTCAGCCTCCCCGAATAATCAGGGATACCTTATATTTGCGTAACCAAAAACACAATGCGTTCATATTCGTAGAAGAACCAATTCATGCGAATAGAACACTGAACTATTGAATTAATTAGAAGATGAGTAAAACAAAATTTGGAACTGACGGATGGAGAGCGATAATTGCACAAGAATATACCGTTGATAATGTAGCACGGGTTTCTTTGGCAACAGCCAAGTGGGTTAAGGAAAACTTTGATAATCCGTCAATCGTTATTGGGCATGATTGCCGTTTCGCCGGCGATCTTTTCATGCGAACTGCTGCGAAGGTATTTGTTCGTGAAGGTGTGAAGGTGAAAATGGCAGTTGGATTTGTTTCAACGCCTATGGTTTCTTTAGCTGCAGTTAAATTAGAATGCTCTTTGGGCGTCGTGATTACAGCTAGTCACAATCCACCGTCATACAACGGGTTTAAGTTAAAATCACACCATGGTGGACCATTGTCTCCAGATAAAGTACAAGAAATAGAAGATATTATTGAGGATACGAACACGTTGGATTTAGAGGGGATTTCTCTGGATTCTGATTTGGTGGAAATCGTTGATCTTGAAACAATGTACGTGAACCATGTGCGTGAGAACTTCGATTTAGAAGCGATTGAAAAATCAGGGTTGAAGTTGGCGTATGATGCGATGTACGGTGCTGGTCAGAATGCTTTGAAGCGTTTGTTGCCTGATACCGCATTTTTACATTGCGATCCTAACCCTTCGTTTATGGGGCAAGCTCCTGAACCGATTGCGAAAAATTTGAAAGAATTGGAAGCCTTCATTAAAGAACGCGGGGATATTGATTGTGCTCTCGCTACGGATGGAGACGCAGATCGAATAGGTTTATACAATGGAAAAGGAGAGTTCATTGACTCGCACCATATCATTTTACTGTTGATTCATTACCTCGTTAAATACAAAGGATTAACAGGTAAGGTGGCAACTGCATTTAGTACTACGCCACGCGTTAAAGTAATGGCGGATCACTATAACCTTCCTAACGAAGTCGTGAAAATTGGATTTAAGTACATTGCTGAAATCATGGTGCATGAAGATGTACTTGTTGGAGGAGAAGAATCAGGTGGAATAGCAACAAAAGGTCATATTCCAGAACGTGATGGAATCTGGATGGGATTGATCATTTGGGAATTTATGGCGAAATCTGGTAAGACACTGGATGATTTGATTGAAGAGGTATATGAAATCGTTGGCCCGTTTAAATTCGAGCGAAGTGACTTACACATCACAGAGGATTTAAAGCAGAAAATTGTTCAGAATTGTAAAGATGGAGGATACAAGAGTTTTGGTCCTTACACAGTAAAAGAGGTAGGTACGATTGACGGATTTAAGTTCTTTTTCGATGATAATCGCTGGGTGATGATTCGTCCTTCTGGAACGGAGCCTGTGTTGAGAACATACGCTGAGGCTCCAACAATGAAGGAAGTACGCGAAATTCTAAAAATAACAGAGGATACAATTTGTAATTAATAGATTTAAGATACGCTAACATCTAAATTCTGACATCAACTAAAATGGGTTCATCATTCGGTAATATCTTTAAGCTAACGACCTTTGGAGAATCTCATGGTGTTGCGATTGGTGGTGTTATTGATGGTGTTCCAGCAAACATTTCTATTGATTTAGATGTTGTTCAAGGAGAATTAGATCGGAGAAGACCTGGACAATCTGCAATCGTTACACAGCGTAAGGAAACCGATACCGTTCAGTTTTTATCTGGAATTTTCGAGGGGAAAAC
>CAJQJL010000041.1 GCA_905478665.1 uncultured Flavobacteriales bacterium | reverse complement strand
ACATGTTCTCCAGCATCCGCATCCCCACGGAATCCATGCTCAGGAGAAAACACTTTTTGCACCATGACCTCAAGCGCCAATAAGGTATCGACAAGGTGTGTACTCCCAACTAGTGAAGTTTGATTCCCTACAATTCCAACCTTTCTATCCTTCAAGAGTGGCAGATACTCAGAAAAACGCGCAGCTCCTACTGTAATTGGAGCGATCTTCTCAACAGCGATTTCCACTTCCTCCGCTTCAACCTGAGGAGAATTTCCACTGGCACACGAACATATCAAAAAAATAAAAATGCTTTTCAAGCACAAAACCTTTGTGTACTTTAGCCGAAAACTACGTCGCATATTGGCATTTGAATATTTCATATCTAAAAGAACCCTTAAGAGCGTTGTACAAGGTAAGAAAGTTTCCAAACCTATTGTACGTATCTCGGTGATTAGTATCGCCCTTGCCGTGATTGTTAACCTTATCACGGTAGCCGTTGTGACTGGCTTTCAGCAAGAAGTGCGCCAAAAAGTTAGTGGGTTTGGATCGCATATTTTCATTATGAACGGCGGTGAGAATAGCATTTACGAAAGTGAACCTATTCGCATTGACCAACCTGTTATTGATTATTTAAAAACCGACCCTGATATTGCTTCTATTCATCCTGTAGGGTACAAACCTGTTTTGTTTCAGTCACGAAAAGTAGAGGTCACATACACATTACCGAATGGAAACGATACAACGGAGATTCAGCAGCAAGTGCATGGTGCGATTATTAAAGGAGTGAACAACTCGTACGATTGGGGATTCTTCAAAAGCTACCTTCTAGAAGGTGAAATTCCAGATTTCGAAAAGGAGACATTGATCGATCCAGTTGTCATTTCAAAAACGCTTTCCAACGATCTGAATTTCAAAGTCGGTGACACCGTAGGAGCATTCTTCGTAAGGAATCAGCCCGTTAAACAACCCTTTGTAATTGCTGGAATATACTCAACTGGGCTGGAGGAGTTCGACAAGAAAATTGTGCTTGGAAACCTTCGTTCCGTCCAAGAATTGAACGATTGGGGCATCAAAGCATCCATTGAAATAGCTGACACCATTGTTGACGGGCAATTAATTATCAAAGGGAATGTGACTGGTGGAAACGGAAATATTCGTTACGACTGGGGAGATGGTTTTGACGGATACTATGGCATTACGCATTGCCCTTTAAAGGACACAACAATTCGACTAATCGCTTCGGATTTCTGGAATGATGTTCGCGCAGATATTCAAGAGACAAGCATCCCAGATACGGCATACTTGCATATTCACATTGAAGGAACAGCCTATTCGCCCTGCGACATTCCACTGAACGAAATGGACGAAATTGAGCGAACATTTCTCAATGAAGACGGCACTAAATATTCTGTAGAAGCTGGACAAAAAACCCTCATTTTCGAGACCATTCCTGGAAAAGGGAGTTCTGGAAATTATGTCGGTGGCTTTGAAATCACTGTAAAGGATTGGGATCTTCTGGATGAAGTTCTCGTTGACACAAAGAAACGAGTCGATTTTATTCCAACACCACATGATGAACTTCTGAAGACCACCAGCATCAAAGAAAATCAACGCGATATTTTTGTTTGGTTAGACTTTCTTGACATCAATGTAATCATCATCCTTACGCTCATGGTGTTGATTGGAATCATCAACATGGGGTCGGCATTACTCGTACTTATCTTGATTCGTTCGAACTTTATTGGCATGATGAAAGCCATGGGAGCGACCAATTGGAGTATTCGCAAGATCTTTCTTATTCAAGCAACTTTCCTTATCAGTCGTGGATTGATTTGGGGAAATATAATCGGTGTTGGGATCTGCTTAATCCAAAAGTACTTTGGCATTTTCACACTAAATCCTGAGGTGTATTACCTAACAGAAGTTCCGATTGAACTAAATGTTTGGCACTGGCTTCTTTTAAATGCTGGAACACTCGTCGTATGTGTGATTTCGCTTATTATACCAAGCATCGTCATCACACGAATTCAGCCCGTAAAGGCGATAAAGTTTAACTAGATTTTTTTTAACACGCATTGCTTTAGACAAGGTCGCTATGCTCCTTAAAGATTGTCTAACGGACCAAAAGAGTTTTCAATCTGGGATCCACTACTCAGTCTTCAAACTTACAAACTGGAATGGCCAGTACTTTTCCTTGTCGGCTGAATCATCTTCGTATGCAGGACCGTCTACAAGCGTAGAAAGAACCACCACGTTCACTTTTCCAGCGTACTTCTTTTCGAAATGAGCGACCAAATCGTATTTCATATTCTCTGCTCTTACCTCAGCAAGGCGCTCATTCGTACCAAAGGTCTTCGTAGGAACATGTGAAGCTGATGAAACAACGTTGATCGTTACATTCGGACGCCCATCCTTTAATTGCTTCTCAATGCTCTTTATAAATTTCTTCAGCTTACCTCTAGAAATTGACAATTTGTTCTTGTTGTAACCGAAGTTATGTTTGAAATCTAAATTTTCGTAATCCTCAACAACTACTGGATCAAGTGGCATAGGCGGCTCATCAACAAAACAAGTACTCGTTGCCGTCTGTCCAACTTTGTCGGTAATCGTAACCGTATACTCCCCTTTTTCAAGGTTCATAGCGTCTTCTGCCGTTGACCCATTCGACCAAGAGAATGTGAAAGGAGGTGCACCACCAGAAAGTGTTAAATCAATAGAACCATCTGCCCCTTTATACGTTGTAGCATCTGTTGCTGAACATGATACAGAGATTGGTGGTGGAGTGTAAATATCAATCATGTATATATCACTCCGATCTGCCTCACGGTTACTTGACCAATACGCTTGGTCTCCAGAGTGTGAAAAATATGCATCAAACTTTGGAGAATTAATTCTTGAACCAAGATTCACTGGCTTCGACCAGCTTGTCCAACTTCCCTGTTTAACAGAGAAAAAGATGTCCGCATCACCTTCCCCACCAAATCCATTACTTGAGAAGAATATGCTATCCTGTGATTCTGATAAAAATGGTGAAATCTCAAATCCTGCTGAGTTTATTGTTGAACCCATATGCTGTGGTGCTGACCATGCATTCCCTTCTTTTATACTTACGTACAAATCTTCTTCGCCTAAACTTCCTGCTCCTTCGTAAGAAATGATAATTACATCTTCTCGCTCATTCACATGAAAACCGTAAAAATCTCCATCAATGCTGAGTCCAGGAATTTTAACTTCTGTCGGTGTCGACCAACCTGTCCCACTTCCACTTGATACAGCAATTCCTTTCTCCAAATCTTTCTTTCCTTCATACGAATTTAAAACATACATGGTGGTACCATCAGTTCCAAGTCCAACGACTGCATTGTTGTATTTATTATTAAGGTCCTTCAGTCGTGCACAATCTGTATATACACCTGTTTCATCCTTTTCACTGTACCAAATATCCTGATCTGTTTCTCCTCCCTTATTTGAAGCATCAAAAGTCCGCACAAAGTAGAGCATCGAACTATCCTGCGAAAAAACAGGAATACTTTCTTCAGCTTCCGTGTTCACTGTACCTCCTAATCGCACAGGATCTGAATGATCCCAAAACTGACCATAAGAAGTCGTACAAATCCCTGTAAAAAATAGTGCAAATAGTAATTTTCCTGACATAATCAGTTTTTTATCTTCCAAGCATTAACCCTAGCACTAGCTCATGTCCTCCCGCGCTGTACTGGTTGAATTGTGAAATTGAATAATCGAACGAATAACCAAATTTAAAGCGCTTGCTAATGTTCAAACCAGCCATACCCACTACAGCATCTGGATTGTTAAAACCTCCAACCCCTTGTCGGTAAGAAATTGCGAACCAAAGCCATTCTTTGTATTCCAATTGAAGCGATCCCTCTAAGGTCGTTGGTGCAGGATACATGTACTTCGCTAAAAGTGCTGGCATTAACGTTAAGTTATCTGACAAAGTAAATTTGTACCCCGCCGTGAAATTGACATGCATTGTTGGGTCAAAATTTGCCGTTCCATTTCCAAAACTGATAAAATCTCTTGTCAGCTGATCAGCAGAAACGCCAATGAATAATTTTTTCGAATAGAAGTAAAGTCCAGCGCCAATGTCAATGGTATTTAAACTGCTTGATTGCGCATATGTATCGTATGTGTCGTCCGTGTAACCCAAACTTGGATCCATCATATTTAATGTCTGTGCTCTTTCTTTGATGAACGCTCGGTTCGACATTCCTACATTCGCTCCAAAGGATAAATTATAATCTCGTGCAACTGGTAAATGAAGCGCATAAGTCAAGGCACCTTTCAATTGACGAAATGCTCCGTATTGATCAGCGACGAACATTCCTCCAAGCGCATGCTTTAGTTTTCCTGTTTTAATTTCTGGATTTCGAATAGGTCCATTACTTGTTCTCAGTGCTGGATTATGTCGCGTTCTTGTTCTTTTCGACAAAGATGAAGAGGCATAAATATAACTTGACATAGGTGCATTTTCGAACCCCATCCATTGCATTCTTCCTCCGAGCGTAACGTCCACAAAGTCATACATCCCAGCGGCACCTGGATTCACCATGTATTGGTTTCTCAAGTATTGACTGAATTGCGGCATCTGTTGTCCGAAAGTCACTGTAGTAATTCCTAACGCCAGTGTAAGTAGTATCTTTCGCATCATTCTTTTTTATTATTCTGCTACTACTGATACGTATCAAATGGCAAATTGGTTGTGATTATTTCAAACTAATATCACTTAACAGTCAGTACAAGTAGCAAAGAGCAGTACAAAATACAAAATTGTACCTAATAATTAGACGAAATACGCCTACATTGGTTGGAATCTGTAATCCTTCTCGCAAATCAAGGCTAATACATTTAGAAAAATTGTCGCTAACGATCATTCCATGCAATCGCAGGGAGCATCAAAAATCAACTTCACATTGGGCAGGAGTCCGATCCAATTTTCCTGAAAAGTAGGGCCGAACCGAATCCCGCTGAAATCAATTTCCTCCAAATGTTTTAATTCTGTCAAGGAATTGGGAAGCGATCGAATTGGCGTATCATACAAATCAAGATACCTGAGTTCAGTTGAGAAACCAATGCAATCTGGAATATTTTCAAAGAAATTTTGATTCAGAACAAGTCGTTTAATTGAAGGCATTCTGCAAACTTGAAGTGGAAACAATTCCAACTTGTTTCGTGAAACGGTTAGATCTTCAAGATTTTTAAATTCACAGATGAAGTCAGGCAACTTTGTCAACTTATTTCTATGAAGATTCAACACACGTAAGTTCTTGAATTTTGATAGCTCTGAAGGTAATTCTTCAAGTTTCAACTTCGAAAGAGAAATACCATAAATCGTATCTGGATCGGCAGACTTCGCCTCCTCCCAAGTATACACTTTTACCTCATCCAACTCAACCTTCCACGCAGCGGGAGTTTGAGCGAATAACGATGTGCTACACGTGAGCAGAAAAATAAGAGCGAATGTCCATTTCATCTTTGTTCAACTGTTCTTTTAATTCATCAATGGAATCAAACCGAATTTCGTCTCTGAACCTTGACAACAACTGTACCGTAATCTGTTGATTATACAAATCTCCTTCAAAATCAAAGAGGTTCACCTCTATTGAAACACTGCTCTTACTGGTTACCGTAGGGCGTTCACCAATATTCATCATTCCTTCATATATGATTCCCTCTGGGAGAAGAACATTTACGGCATAAACACCCGTTTTCGGAATTAACTTTAATTCACTTTCAACATCAAGGTTTGCAGTTGGAAAACCCAATTGCCGACCCAAAGCTTCTCCCTGCACAACTTTCCCATAGAGTTCGTATGGTTCTCCAAGATACGTTTGAGCTTTCGCCATTTCTCCATCTTCAATGGCACGTCGAATTTTTGTTGAACTGATATTTACTTCATCAATTTCCTGTGCAGCAATCTCTATCACTTCAAAACCATAGGTATCACATACATCCAATAAGAATTGCAAACTTCCCTCTCTGTTCTTTCCGAACTGATGGTCATAACCAATAACAAGCTTCTTAACATTCAGTCTATTCACAAGATAATCGCGCACAAACTCTATTGCTGTAAGTCTTGAAAATTCTTTTGTAAAAGGATGAATGATAATATTCTGCAACCCCATTCTGCGCAGCTTATCAATTTTCTCCACTTGTGTTTGGATCAGTTTCAAGCCATGAGTATCTGGGTAAAGCACCATTCTGGGATGTGGATAAAAAGTAAATAGAACAGACTCTCCACCTATTTTCTTCGCCTCTTCATTCAATTGCTGAATGATTTTTTGATGTCCCAAATGAACACCGTCAAAAGTACCAATTGTAAGAACAGGATTTGGAATAGAACTCAATTGCTCAAAACCACGAAATATTCTCATTTACGCCAGACTAGATTTGTGTATTACAAATGTAATTAAATCTACATGTTTATTCTACGCCACAATTACGTATTGATTGCTCTATGGTTTCAACTGCCTCTGGATCGTACTCATATTTACGTGTGATTTCCTTGGCGAGATCTGCGCATTCTTCATTCATTAATCCCCCGTGTTGACTAATACAATCGCAATACGCATTCATATCTTCTTCCACTGTTGTTTGCTCGCAACTCATCCAAAAAAATGAAAGTGACACCAATCCGAGAGCTATGCATTTTTTCCTTCCGTCCATATATTCTTTTTTTTTGCTTGCATCAATACCACAAATTAGGTATTTTTGGCGTACGAAATCTTGCTATTTAAAACAATTCTAAATAACAAGGCTTCCTTTACTAATAATGCAAAAAATGATAACAGTCACAGATTCAGCAAAAAAACAAGCGCTTCATCTGATGGATGAGGACGGAAAAGACGGCTTATTCATCCGTGTTGGAGTAGAAGGTGGCGGTTGTTCTGGTTTAATGTATCAGTTAGATTTTGACAACGAGGAGACCGAGAACGACAAGTCCTTTGAAGACAACGGTCTAAAAATCGTTGTGGATAAGAAGAGTTTCCTGTACCTAGTAGGTACCACACTTGATTATTCAGGTGGATTGAACGGCAAAGGTTTTTTATTTAAGAATCCGAATGCTGACAGAACCTGTGGTTGCGGTGAATCATTCTCTATATAGAAGGAGTATATGTCAAATTACACGGAAGACGAATTAGCCAAAGACCTCGAAAACCAGGAGTATAAATTTGGGTTTACGACGGATATTGGGGCAGATCAAGCTCCCAAAGGACTGAACGAAGATATTATTCGATTTATTTCTGCGAAAAAAGAAGAGCCCGAATGGATGCTTGAACACCGATTGAAGGCTTTTGCTGCTTGGCAGGAAATGACTGAACCCGATTGGGCGCATGTCACTTATGAAAAACCAGACTTTCAGGATATCATCTATTATTCAGCGCCAAATCAGACGAAAAAATATGAGAGCTGGGACGATGTCGATCCTGAGATGAAGGAGACGATGAAAAAACTCGGGATCTCTTTGGAAGAGCAAAAGCGATTAACGGGTGTAGCAGTTGATTTCGTTATGGATTCAGTTTCTGTTGCGACTTCCTTTAAGAGTAAATTGAAAGAGTTGGGAATTATTTTCTGCTCATTCTCTGAAGCTGTGCAGGACTACCCAGACTTGGTACGTGAACACATGGGGACCGTTGTTCCTACAACAGATAATTTTTATGCAGCATTGAATTCCGCGGTATTTACGGACGGATCATTCTGCTACATACCAAAAGGCGTTCGTTGCCCAATGGAACTTTCGACGTACTTCCGAATTAACGAAGGAGGTACAGGACAGTTTGAAAGAACTCTTGTCGTTGCTGATGAAGGTTCTTACGTTTCTTACCTAGAAGGATGCACGGCTCCACAACGAGATGAAAACCAATTGCATGCCGCAGTAGTTGAACTTGTTGCAAAAGACAATGCAGAGATAAAATATTCTACGGTTCAGAACTGGTACCCTGGAGATAAAAATGGAAAGGGCGGAATTTTCAACTTCGTAACCAAACGTGGAATTTGCGGAACGAATTCCAAAATCTCTTGGACACAGGTGGAAACAGGTTCCGCAGTTACATGGAAATACCCCTCTTGTATCTTGAAAGGAGATAACTCTATTGGTGAGTTTTACTCAGTTGCGGTTACAAACAACTATCAGCAAGCAGATACAGGAACGAAAATGATTCATCTTGGAAAAAACACCAAGAGTACAATTATTTCGAAGGGAATTTCAGCTGGCAAATCACATAACTCATACCGTGGTCTGGTTCAAATTCATAAGGGAGCAGACAACGCACGAAACTTTTCACAATGTGATTCATTGTTGATGACGGACGAATGTGGAGCGCATACGTTCCCCTACATTGAATGTAAAAATAGCTCGGCAAAAATTGAGCACGAAGCAACAACCTCGAAAATTGGTGAAGATCAAATTTTTTATTGCCTGCAGCGAGGAATTAGCGAGGAAAAGGCAATTGGCTTAATTGTCAATGGTTATTGTAAAGAAGTATTGAATCAGCTACCTATGGAATTTGCGGTAGAAGCACAGAAGCTTCTGACGATAAGTCTGGAAGGGTCGGTAGGATGATAAAATAAAGAGCACTTCGAGAGCCTAAGCGTTCTGAAGGGATGGTAGTAAAGAGTATTAATTGGGAGTAATCCTCCCCTTTATCCCCTCCAGAGGGGAAATTTGGAAAGAAATGATAAAGATTGAGAATTTACATGCAGAGATAGGCGGAAAGGAAATCCTGAAGGGATTGAACCTCGAAGTAAAAGCTGGAGAAGTACATGCGATTATGGGGCCAAACGGTGCTGGAAAGAGTACACTTGCATCGGTTTTGGCTGGACGTGAAGAATACGTAGTTACAGAAGGTAGCGTCAACTTTGAAGGAGAAGATCTACTGGACATGGAAACTGAGGAAAGAGCATGGGCAGGCTTGTTTTTGGCATTCCAGTACCCTGTTGAAATTCCAGGCGTTTCGAACATCAACTTCTTGCGTACTGCGATTAACGAATCGCGCGAACATAGAGGTGAAGATCCTGTTTCAGCTAAAGATTTCATGGCCATGGTTCGTGAAAAATCAGCATTGGTTGAATTGGATGCGAAATTGGCTTCCCGAAGTGTCAACGAGGGATTTTCAGGAGGTGAAAAGAAGCGAAATGAAATTTTCCAGATGGCAATGCTCAACCCAAAGCTTTCCATTCTCGATGAAACTGATTCAGGACTAGATATTGATGCCTTACGTATTGTTGCAAATGGTGTAAACACATTAAAAGGAGACAATAATGCTGCTATTGTTATAACGCATTACCAGCGTTTGTTGGATTACATCATTCCTGACTATGTTCATGTGCTTTACGATGGGAAAATCGTAAAAAGTGGCTCGAAAGAACTTGCTTTGGAATTGGAGGAAAAAGGATACGATTGGATTAAAGAGGAAATTGAAGGATAACAGTGAAATGACAGTCGCCATAAAAAATAACAACATCATTACTTCGAAGCTTCCGCAAACAAGTGCTTCTATTTCTGAAAATAGTAGAAAGAATGCCATCGATTCGTTGGCTAACACTGCTCTGCCAACAACACGGGTTGAAGCCTGGAAATATACGCGGGTAGCAAAACTTGGAAAAATCGATTTTCACAATGAAAAAGTCAAGATAGATTCCATTTCCAATTTCACGATTGATGATACCAAATGTTCATTTGTGTTTGTCAACGGTCACTTCGATGCAGAATTATCGAGTAGAGAACTACCCACTGGAGTGAATTGTAAATTGATTTCAGAGGAAACGGATTTGCCTGAAACTACGCTTAAATTGGAAGGTGAAATTTTTCATGCGCTCAATACTGCCCATTTAACAGATGGAATTCATATTTCCATTGAAGATAAAGCGCAGGTAGAACAGCCAATTCAAATCATTCACGTTTTAAAGGGCGATGCAATTGCTTCAAACTTCAAGACGCTAATTCACGCAGGAAAGTCTTCAAAAGCATCGGTTATCCAAGGATTTTTTAGTGAGGGTGAAGGAACGAACTTTTGCAATACCACTACGGAAATTGATGTTGCCGAAAATGCATTCCTCTCTTTAGAAAAGATTCAATACGAATCTGAATCATCTTATCATATAAGCACAGAGCAGGTTCAACAGGCGAAAAACTCAACTTTTACAATCAATACAATTACGCTAAACGGTAGATTGGTTCGAAACAACGTGAACATTGAGGTAAATGGCGAGAATTGTACAAGTAATCTCAATGGCGCTTATTTGCTTAAGAACAAACAACACGTCGACAACCATTCGGTAGTTGACCACAAGGTGCCAAATTGTGAATCGCATGAATTGTACAAAGGTGTGATCGATGATAATTCAACAGCTGTCTTTAACGGAAAAGTGTACGTTCGACCAGACGCTCAGAAGATCAATGCATTTCAATCAAATGCCAATGTGTTGTTGTCCGACGACGCAACAATAAACTCGAAACCTGAATTGGAAATTTATGCCGATGATGTAAAGTGTTCACACGGTTCAACTACAGGGCAATTGGATGAGGAAGCAGTTTTCTATTTGCGCGCGCGTGGAATCTCAGAGAAAGCCGCACGTAAGTTGATGGTTTCTGCCTTTATCGGAGATGTTCTGGAAAAAATTGAGAATGAATCTGTGCATTCGTTTGTGCATCGCCTACTTAACGAGCGCTTTGACTGGGAGTTTTAATCCGTCAAATTCATGTCGATTTCTTTTAAGAGCAGTGCAATTTCACTCATAATCTGCGCTTTCTGATTATCTCTGGCTAAATTCTTCTCTAAGTAATTTTTTAAATGAAGTTGGCTTTCAAGGATATTTTCTTCCATGAATGGACCTTCAAGATTTTCGATGATTGTCAAACAATCCAACGCTTCCATGAAATCACCGTCCACTGCAATCTCAACAAACTCATCAATATAGTCGCTGAAATCAACCTTAGTATTCCAGATAGTCGTAAGAATCTTTTGACGGATTGGCAAAAACTCCTTATCACCCAAAACATCCATAATTTCAACAACTGTGGACGTGTCCTTCAAACTACTCAATAATTCAATAATTTCCTTTTCGTTCTTTTCGTTCACCCCCGCCAGAAGTCTCTTAGCCAAAGTCTTGATTACTCGTGCATCACCGTGAGCTTCCAACGATTTAATCGCTTTCGAGATTTTTTTTTCGTCTTCTGAATTTAAGTCAGTAAGAATCTTCAATAACTTTTGGGATTGCTTTTTCTCAGCCATGTCATCTAAAAATTTCGACAAAAATACAGCTTAATATCTATTCTTCGCACAAATAAATATCTTTACAATATGGTGCGTTCAATTGCTTATTTATTCTTGATGTCTTGGCTCATTGTAGGCGCATGCACCATTGAAAATGCAAAAGTACCACGCGAGAAGGAATTGGTAATCGCATCTGACTACCTTGAGGAAAGCGATACTACTGTTTTTGAAGGGTTCAGCAAAAAATTCAATGTTTCCGTTCATATTATTTCCATGGATGCCACGCAAATTCAACACCACTTAACGAATCAAGGCATGAACGCAGGAATTGATCTAGTAATGATTAAATCAATGCATGATGTCCATCAATTTCAACGAAAAAAATTATTTCAGCCAATCAATTTTGAAGATGAATTTGAGCCAGAACTGACAAAATACTCCTCTTGGAAATATGATTATGTTGGGTATGGACTTGACCCTTATATCATTGTTTATCCAAGAGAGAAAACGAATTCTATAAAGACCTACAACGACCTTACACGCTTCGATTATTTGAATGCCGTATCGTATGGAGATCAGGTGGGTATTCTTGCTCCCGTCTTACACAAAATGAAGAAGGTCAATGCCAACAACTGGATCAAAAAATATGTAGATCATGGTGTCTCAATCAACAATCAATCGGATTCAGTCTATGCCTCAATGCCCGTCATAACTACACTAAGCTCTTTTCAAAATGGACGCGATATTCCACTTTACAAAAACAAAGAATTCCTAATGCCGAATAAACGATCCTCAGGTACATTTTACAATCTCAGAACTATGTGTATTGTCTACCAAGCACCTAACTTCAGCAGTGCCAAAGACTTCGTTACCTACTATCTTCAGAGGGAGAACAACATACGACTCAACAAGGAGTTTAGTACACTTTCCATCCTCAATTCCGACGAAAACTTCAGAAAATACACCACAGCTACGGAGGATTTGTTGCCCTATTTCATTATGGTTGATCGAGTGCTGAAAAAGCTCGATATCGACTAAGCGCTGTTCACAACTCGACTTGACGTTCTAAGCTATTTTTCGCATATTTGTTAAGCGTACTTAAACGAGTAAGCAATAAATTAAGCCACTAACTATTGAACATGGTCCACGAAAGGGTCGTTATCGAGCGCTTGCTGAATAGAAAACGAGTTGACATTACACCGCTCAATTATTTGAAACGTTGTAAACGTCAGATGTGGATTCACGGGCTTATCTTTTTAAGTGCCATAACAGCAATCATCTTACAGTTTGGTGTCACCTTTATTTCTCTAGGAGTTTCAGCAGGCCTATTGTTTGGACTAGCGATCATTTTCCTCTACTTTTTGAAGAGCACCAAATCTGTTGCAGTGAAAGGCGACACGTTGATTCTAAACTCTTTTAACAAAGGAAGCTGTGTTACTTCATTACGAAGTATAAAGAACGTGCATACACATTCTTTTCTCGGGATTCAATGGACACGTGTAAATTACAAATTGGACGGTGTCACCCGATCGGCATTCTTTATTAACCGATCATGGGCAGTGGTATCAACACCTGAACAGCTTCTAAAAAAGGCTATTCAGTTAAGTAAAAAGAAAAAAAAGGCAAATCATAAGCCGGGTCCTGTTTCCCTATAGTTCCAAAATTAATTGGTAGGGATGCCTATCATTTATCTAGTACTGATGTCACCACCAATATCTATCGACCTACCCTCCTCAATGGTCAATGACGCAGGAACGAGCAGTTCCTAAACTGAGGTTTACATGGTCTTTCAGCCCGTAAGGTTTACCGTGCGACTGTTGTCACCAAAAGCCCGGTGAGCTCTTACCCTTGTAGCGTTTCCGCTGCCAAGCCACCGTTAAAGGTGGTCACCTTTTCACCTTTTCCCATTGTCAAACTTAGACTACGCTCAGTCTGCCAATAGGTAGTTTGTTTTCTGTGGCACTATCTGTATTCCGTGAAGAACCCTTCCTGTTAGGAAGTACGGCGCTCTGTGCTGCCCAGACTTTCCTCTCTCCCGATAAATCGAAACAGCGATAGACTGATTTGCCTTTGCTGTAAAATTACGCTTTTTACTTCTTTATGAATGTACTTGAGGATACTTGATTGTTGAAAAATGTAACAAAGCTATAAGAACCAGGGCTTAAAGAAGCGACGTCAACGACACCATTCTTCCCATTTACCTGACCTCCATCAACTTGATCTCCGTTTGCAGAAACGATCATGTATACTAATTCAGCATCCAATCCATTGATGTGCAACTCATTCGTTACAGGATTTGGAAAGAGGGTAATTTCAGCGGTCAACTCTTCAATTCCAGCATCTGGCCCTTGATAATTGTCTCTGTATTCAATATTTGTTACCGTCTCATTTCCTACGATAACTGACGTTGTGATTCTTAGGATAGGTTCTTTTTCCCCATTTGTCCACCACTCGTATTCGTGTCTATCTGGAATTGGCAATGGAATCCATAGACCTGTACCAAAGACCTCCATGAAGATAGAATCTGACTCTTGAATGAAGTGGTCGATGCGCAATGCATCGAATGTTCCATACGGTGTTGTAATTGAACCCCAACCATCAACAGTTGAATAGCGTTGACGATATTGTCTCCAAATCCCATTGTAGATAGGATTCATATCCATGTTTGAGTACCCTCTTGATGAATAGCTATCACCATAATTCAATGGTAGTTCATAACGTGTTTCTATCGTATCTGATTTAAACGGAACCTCTGTTCCTTCAACAGCAAGAGAGAATCCAACCGAAGTGATGGCACTTGTAGCATTCTTTGAGAGTTGAAATACATCCGTAATACTAACAGGAAGAACTCCACTTATTTGATCCAAGGGAATCGCTGTTGAAGAGGTATAATTGGTTGCTTGATATTCAGATGAAGCAAAGTTACCGAACAAGAAATTCACAAGAATTGACGCTCCAGACATATCAAAATATACCTTGTTCTCTTGATTTTGGTACGCAAGGCTTGAATAATCCCATGTAGAGTTCGGTCCAGTTGTTGAAAAATCCAATGTAGGATCAACAGTTGTACTCATCCAAACGGCATCACCGGCATCCGAGAAATCGGAAACATTCAACGTGATTTGTCCAAAAAGAACTGTAGGAAAAAGACCAATGGCAAGTAGAAGTGGTTTCATGTATTTATTGTTTTCTGGTTTCAGAATCGAAATTTTCAACTCTTGATGTTTTCATCGAACCGTAAATATAATCAATTGATTACGGTATTTCGATACCAAACACAGTAGTAAAGCTCATAGGAATAGTATTGGAAGTACCTACTTCACGCACCTGAGCCTTAATATCAGCAGAAACTTTATAGACATCCATACCTGCATCATTCTTTCCGTAGTATTCCAGTCCAGTAATAAGGAGGTATGCATCCTCGTTTTTAGCTGTCTCTGTGGTATACTTCTTACCATTCTTTTCAACAAACAAGCGGATATTAAAATCTCTTGGCTTTACTGTTGTTGAAGCCTGATATTCAAAAATTGTAAAATCGTTTACTGTGTGCTGCTGATTGGAACCATCTACCAGAACCGACTTTCTACGCACTACTCCATTCTCAAATTGAACTTCAGCAGTTATTATATGGTAGCCAGACAAAATTTCCGTCTCTAAATGATCATCACTTCCAACTTGATTCTCATCAACGAACCATTTCACTTGCTGCATTGCATTCCCCATATTGTCTACCGAAGCAGTAACGAGACCTTGAAGTCCAACAGAAAAATCAATCATGAAATTTGCTCCTAAGTTGTACCCCGCAATCACTTCATTGCAAATAGACGCAGTTGCTCCATCTAGGAAAGTTACATCCGCGCAGACATGATATTTACCAGGTTCTGTAATTACAACTTCATTCAAGTCTTCATAGATTCCATCAATTGACCAAACAATTTGATCAACATATTGACTTCCAGCCATGGTTGCCAACTCATCCTTGGAGAGTGTCACTAAAGGGGCTCCAGTTACTTGAGAAAACTCGGGTGAGATAACGTTCATAATGGTTTCAACAGCCTCATGAGAAGGCTTATCGATCATCCCATCATAAATTCCTAATTCAATGGAAAAGTTTCCATCTGAAATTTTACCAGAAAATACATCTACCCCGTTCTGCACTTCTGTCATGGTAAACATATATGCACCATTATCCCCTGCCACAATCTCGAACGGATCCGTACCAAGTGTTCCCATTGTTCTAAAAACAGGATCATTCGATTCTGGAATTTCCACAACATCCTTATTACAAGATGTCAAAGCTAACAGCCCTACCGCACAAAATAATATACTCTTTCTTCCCTTCATTATCTTCCAAAACTAATTGATTTTCTAAAATAAAGCTGTCCGTCAATCGGGAGCTTATTGTTTTGTCCATCAATGTATTCTTCATTTACCGATGGCATAACTTGCGCACCGATGTTTAACCCTATTGTTATGTTCGATGGAAGATCAATTGAATAACCAATCATTGGCTTCAATCCGAATCTTCTAATTCCTTCCATATGACCATAGAGCACTTCTCTTTCCATCTCTACATCTTCCTCCATTAATGAGAAGCCTACTTTCGAACCGAATGCGTATGATGGACGAACACCTACGTTAATTTGGTGAACACCAAACTTATACCCCATTGCCAAAACTGCTTCTAGCGAGTAAATGTGATCGTACTTTAATGTGTATTGGTAAACATCCGAACCAAAACCATATACCTTTGCTTGACGATTCAACACAATATCATCGTGGAAACTCCAAATTCCATTTACACCTGTTGTAAAGGCAAATTTACCTTTCTGAAACTGGAATCCGAGACCTACACCAACCGAAGAAGATAAACGCTCAGAAGGCGAAATCAATGACTGAGATAAGCCACCATTCAGTTCTACATAGAACCTTGGAATTGTTGGCATTCTGAAGTCAGGCATATTCACTTGATCTTGCAAATTGACAATCTGCTTATCCATCTCTTCACGGTCAAGCCCCACTGTTGGTAAATCACCGATAAGGATTTCTTCCTCACTAACAGGCACTACTGGTGGATTAACATCATTAACGTTTGCCAAATTTGGAGTAGCTGGCTCTCTTGAATCAACTGTCGTTGGTTCATTTGTCGTTGGTTCCGAAGTAGTATTCTGAGACAACAACGGATTAGTTGGTGAAACGACTATTCCTGTTGGTTCCAAAATCACACCTGTACTATTCGAACTAGGAATTGCATTACTGCTTCCTGAATCCTGCGTAGGATTTTTGTTTTCGGCACCATTCTCAAGTGAGTTATCCACTTCATTGCCGTCAACAACTTGATCCGATTCACGTGTCTCGCTCACTGAATTATTGCTGCTCGATTCGTTTCCATTGCTTAGATCAGTAGTTGCTCCATTCTCAGTTAGCAATCTACTCGTAGTCGATGAAATCGGTTCACCAATAAACAATGTTGCAATGAGTAATCCTACGAAAACTGCTGCAGTACCAAACCATAAAAAGTCTGGTCTTCTATTTTGCGGAAGCATTGCTGCCATTTCTGACCAGTATGCATCTTTATATTCGAAAGATAGTCCATCTGAATTCGCTTGATACAATTGATCAATCGCTGTATCCGCCATGCTCGTAGCTGCAGCTTCAGGAACGTATCTTGCACTTGAAGCATCAAAACTTTCCCAATATTCCTTTTTGTATTCAAAGGACAGTTGAGCAACACTTGATTGATACAATTTATCTATTTCAGCATCGGTAATAGCAGTTGCCGCAGCCATCTCTGGCGCATGCGCAGAAAGTGAAGCATTGAATTCTTTCCAATACTCCCCCTTGTATTCAAACGACAGATCTTTGACTCTGTCTTGAAACAACTTATCTATTTCTCCATCCGTCCAGCTCATATCACCATTCGTTGATTCTGATTTTCAAGTCTATCTAATTTTTCTCTTAATAATTTTCGCGCTGTTGAAAGATGCCATTTGGAAGTCCCTTCAGACATTTCCAATTTCTCACCAATTTCTCTGTGCGAGTATCCTTCAATCACGTAAAGGTTGAAAACATGTCCAGTAGTTACTGGCAATTCTTTCACAAGCATCATGATGTTTTCGTATCCAAGATTACTCTCAGCCTCATTGTTGTGTCCAGTTGAATAATAGTCAAGTTCTGTTTCGCTATCACTTCTTGTAATGCGCGAATTGTACTTCTTATTCTTTCTGTATTCATCAATCAACGAATTCACCATTATACGCTTTGCCCACGCATCGAAATTAATCTTCTCATCTGCTTTCTCTAACCCTTTCAATATTTTAATAAAGCCAGCATTAAATGAGGCACGTGCATCCTCTTCGTTATTATTGTATCGGAAACAAATAGGCATTAAAATCCTGAAACCATACTCATACAAGAGATTGATTGCTTTACGGTCATCACGAACGCATAATTTCAGTATTTCAGGTGTGATGTCCATTGATGATTTTAATGGCCTTATTTTCAAGTTTATATGTAATTTACATTTTTTTTCTCACTCCGCCTTTGCTTTCCACCCAATACATTTCTACTATTATCTTTACTTTCTACCTATGCTAACGTCAATGCCTAAACAATGGTTGGGAAAAAAGATAAATTTAAAGACTTATGAAAATCCATCTTATTCGTCATGCTGAACCGAATCACAGCTCTCCTTCAGGAAAAGATATTGACCGTACACTTACTAGTCATGGAATTGAACAGGCGAAAACACTTGGTAAACACCTAATTCGTGAATTAAACAATTGTGAAGTTTGGTGCAGTGATGCACAACGAACCCGACAAACCTTTGACGAATTGCGTAAATCAATTTCCTTTGGGGAGCATCGCTTTTTTCTGGATTTTCATTTGTGTCCGAAAAGTACTTTTCTACACTATCTCTGGCAGTCAGACTCCAACGCGGACCTCGTCATCATTGGTCA
This sequence comes from uncultured Flavobacteriales bacterium, assembly GCA_905478665.1. GTDB lineage: Bacteria > Bacteroidota > Bacteroidia > Flavobacteriales_D > Crocinitomicaceae > UBA4466. The sequence goes on along the minus strand of CAJQJL010000041.1, from coordinate 26,100 downwards.
CAACTTCGGAATTTCAGATTTGCTAAGCTACTTCACCAACGAAGAAATTACAATGGATACGTGTGAATACGTTTGCATCCAATTTGAAGGGTTAGGTCGTAAAGAACTTTCTCAAAGTACGGGTACTATTGTCGATCGTTATCATCCTTAGAAATAATCATTCGTTTAGAACAATTGCCACCTGCTTTTGTTGCCATTAGTTTGTTAATGTTCTTGACTCTATCTTAATAAATCGTGCCCTTCTTGATAGTATCTCCTGCTTCTTTTTATTAGTTTTCTATCTGTCGAGTATTTCATGATCTCCTCAAACAATTCCGTAGAACGCCTTAAATACATGCTATCGTCAACCATTTTAGCACCACCTCCATGAAGGTATATGAATCCTGAACAAAATTTAGCTTGATCTGAAGTTATCAAGCCTTCATTATTCAGGTAAATAACCCTACTTAACCGAATTGAATCTCTGTCAGAAACCGCAAGAACTTTATCATTTTTCATGTAATTCACTTCCTTCTGGAACAACACCTTCATTAAAATAGCTCTTCTGTCTTTTTGATCAGTTTTATAAATATACTTCAGTTCATCATTGACATTTTTTGGGTGTTCAGGGATTGGAGGAATCTCTAAAAAAGATGAACAACCTGTCAAAGTAATCATTAGGATAATTGTAAAATATACTTCAACTCTCATATCTCGCATTCATAAATACATTGATTTATATTTTGTCAATATTAATACTACCCTTTTTACAAAATCCATCTTATCTGATGCAGTAAACCATGGCTTTTTTGCAGAGAAACGAATGATCTCTTTTTTTAAAATTCATCTTTGAATGGCGAACACTAACTGAACACGCTGACCTACTGGGATGTATGGCTACAACACCCAAATACAGTCCAAAAATAAAATGCGCGAATTTAAATGCTAAAATTGCCACGGCAAGGTGATTGTTGCGAAAAACACACCGCTGAATAATGTGTTTTTATCAAGACTTAATAAGTTCTGCTAAATTTGACTGTTTGTTGTGAAAAATGAAGTTTAGCATTCAAAAAATAGCCAGAAGAACTTTCGTTGAAAACCCAGTTATTGTTACTGTGTTTTTGGTCTTGGTATTAATCATAAGTTTTTCTACTTCTCAACAATATTTCTATGTTAAACGTTTCAATTTAAATGAGGATGTCACTTATTGGGATTTATTCAAAAATCAAACACTCAGATGGATCATCTGGGCGATCATCTCCATGAGACTGGCTATGTACTGTCGATCCAAAGCTCAAATAAAAGACTTAACGGTTGTAGACCTTATTCGCTATATGATAGTCATTGCCATATTGGTCGTGATAAACATCGTTACGATTGCTACGATTGCTTTGTTTTTATCCTATTTGGATGGGATTCCCGTTTCGACATACATTTATTTAACAGATTATCTCCCGTTTTTTTTCTTTGATAAGCTTCCTATTTACACCCTTGGATATATCTTTCTTGCCGGTTTTTTTCATTTTTACTACAAGAATAAACTGCTAAAAATTGAAGTCAGAAAATTAGGTGAACTAAAATCACATAATCTAAATTTGTATACTCAACTTAGAGAGAAAAATGCCGACAAGACTACAGTGCTGAATATCAAAATTGGGAATAAACAAAAAATTATTCCTGTTGAAGAAATCTATTGGTTCGAAGCCAACGATTATTGCGTAAATGTGAATGATGAAAAGAACTCTTCCTATGCAATGAGGGCATCGCTAAAGTTATTGGAAGTACAATTACCCGATAATTTTTTAAGAGTTCATCGCAAGGCCATCGTAAACATGAATTATGTTGAAGAACTGAATTTTTCCAACGGCAACAACCTAATCCTCAACAACAAAATCGAAGTACCTATCGCGAAAAGCAAAATGAAAATTGTTAAAGATTACTTTAATCAAAACTAAAGAGGGTGTAAGTTCTCTGCAAACAACTGCGGTTCTACTGCATTTTTCTATGCGATTAAACAAAGTCTAATTAGGTTGCGACAAAAACCGAATTCGATGAAAAATCGCTTTTTAGTAGTAATCGCAACCTTACTATCCATTACTTCCTATTCTCAATTCACGTACCAACCTTCTTCTATATATCCATTTGGTCAACCTAATCCAGAGGCTGCCAATGAGATAAAAGATTTTTCTCCACTGATAGGTGTTTGTGATTGTGAATCTCAATCGAGAAACTCAGATAACCGCTGGGCAGAACCGATTGAAATGACGTGGACGTTTAAATACATAATGAATGGCACGGCTATTCAGGACGAAGTGTTAAGCATGGATGGAAAACACGGTGGTAGCATCAGACAGTTTAATGAAGAAAAAGAGATGTGGTATGTTCACTACTATTCCACTCAATCAAAATCGAAAAATCTGTTGACCTGGGAAGGAAAAAAACGTGACGATGGTAGCATTGTTTTATACAACGAGCAAAAGGCTCCGAATGGTATGGATGGGTATTTTAGAATCACTTTTTCAGAAATTACAACGAATGGCTTTAATTGGATTGGCGAATGGGTTGATCTTAGCGAACAAATTGTGTTTCCTGTTTGGAAAATTGACTGCACAAAAAGACAACTAGTAGATACCGAGCGACCAAGCGAGACGTTAAAAGAAAACAATGGAAACACTAAAATTTTGGGAAATTCGACTCCTAGCCTCAGCCCCTTCCGCATTGGGTATCGAATAATTGAAACAACTCGAAGAATTGATAACCGACGCCCCAATGATCTCCAAACTGGATTAAAAACAATCCCAATTAGTATTTGGTACCCCACGATTGATACTATCAAGCCAAGCTATATTACGTATGGCGATTATGTCAACAACATCTCAGCGTCCAATGACTCTATTGCCAACAATAACCTCTTTAAAAAACTAATACGCTCTTTCGAGAATACCGACACGCTAAGCAATCCGGAGCAGTTAGCACACTATTTATCAAGAAAGAAGAGCGTATTAAATTCTCCCGCACACACTCAACACAAATACCCATTGGTGATTATTAATGGTGCTCACCCAATTTATCATACATACCTGGCTGAACGAATAGCTTCCAAAGGTTTTGTAGTAGCATCAATTCCCAGACAGGGAAAAAACAAGGGGGAACGACTGTCATTCGATAAGGAGGGCAGTAAGGAATTTAAGGCCGATTTAAACTGTGTAATTTCTGAATTGTCCAAAACACCCTTTGTGGATTCTGCGCAGCTGTCATTTATTTCTTGGAGTTTCGAAGGAGTTCCTACGTTTGAAATTGCTAAACAAAACAAAAATACCGTACTATTCATTAGTTTGGATTCCTCTATAGGATATGACTATGGTGAAACAATGGTTGAAGATTCGGTGGCTTTCTTCCAAGATACGCCGTTCCAATTTTACCATTTTACAGGATCAGAAATAATCCACGGAAAAAATTTCAATTTGCTGGACAAGTTAAACCGTGATTCTTATGAACCCATCAATCAATGGTTCAATTTAGAACATGCCGACTTTACTTCTTTGTCTTCAATAACGAAGAATGAATTACGAAATCAAGAGACTTCACCTACTTATGAAACCTTTATTGAAGTTGTGCAACACTTGATACTGACGCATAATTTATAAGGCTTTTAAATTGAATCTGCCGATGTTCAGCAAATTGCCTGCACTTTTTACCCTGCTGACTGCATTTCTTCTAAAAGTCTTTTATTGATTAAATAAGTTTGTTACTTATTAGGATAACAAGCATTAATACACAAATATGAAAGTTGTAAAAGCTCTACTAATTATCATTTTTTTTATTGGTTCGACGCATGCTCAAACCGTAATTGAAATCCCGTTTGGATCAACGCCCATTGTTGACGGAACACTTTCTACAATGGAATGGAGCGATAGTGACTCTGTGATCATTGATATTCCAGGTGATCCAATTACAATTTTATACAAACACGACAGTATCAATTTACATTTTGCTTTTCTGGGTCGGTTAGAATCGGCATTTAGATTCCCCGAAATATTGATTGACGCAAATAATGACAAAAGCCCAACATGGCAATCGGACGACTGGTGGTTTCACGTATCTGCGACCGATTGTGAATCACAAGGACAGCATAATAATTACGATAGTTGCCAATTGGTTCGTCCTAATTGGACAGCTGTGAATAATATTACAGCAGGAGCCCCAATAACGGACACAATTGAAATTCAAGTACCACTAAATACGATCAATGTAGATATCAATACTGTTGATACTATCGGAATTACATTTGAAACGACAACTTTCTCTGCTTGGAATTACTGGCCTCTCAACGCGGATATCAATACACCGTCTACGTGGGGCAATGCCGTTTTTCTTTCTCCCTACGCTTCCACGATTGAACAGGGAAATTTGAATGATCAAATTACACTATATCCAAATCCAGCTTCTGATCATTTCAATATCAATTTTGGAGCATTTAGTTCCTATCAAATCACTTTACAAGATGTTTCAGGTAAGCTATTGTTCACCAAATTTGTTCAAGGTATTGAAGAAAAAATTGAACTTCCCATTGGTCTGTCAAAAGGAATTTATTTGATTGATATTTTTGATACGGTAAATCAAACCTCAAGTATAAAACTAATCCATATAGGTGGTTACTAACAAAACTGTTCCCAAACCTAGTAACCAAGCACAAATATTCTCTGACACGCTCTAAAAAAGAAACGATGAAAATACTCTCAATGATTACTCTACTCTTCCTTTCTCTTTCGGTTGGAGCTCAAACGAAAAAGTTAAAAGTTGAACCCAACCATTCAACCATTGGATTTAATATCTCTATATCCGGATTTAGTGTAGTAACAGGGAAATTCACAGCGTATGAGATTTCCTTAGATTGGAATGAAAAACTTACTGATTCCAGCAAAATTTCGGCTATTATCAAGGTCGAAAGCATAAATACAGGTATTCCAGAAAGAGACGAACATTTACAGTCGGCTGACTTTTTTGACGTTACCAGCTATCCGAATATAACTTTTCAAAGTGACTCCATAAAGAAAATTGACTACTCAAACTTTGAGGCGCATGGCACATTAACAATGCATGGAATTACCCACCCATTTATTCTACCTTTTCAAATTGTTAAAATTGAAAATAACACAATTGGGATAAGTTCAAAAACAACTTTAAACCGATTGGATTACGGTGTTGGTAGTGATTTTAACCACTCTTCTATGCCAAACTTTTTGTCTGACGAAATTGAGCTAGAGTTTCATTTTTGGACAAAGAGAAGGAAAGAATAATCAGAGAGTCCATTAATGTAACCGACTGATCATTCATAAAATGAACCGTAAAACAATTGTTGAGTATGTACATAGAGTAAGTTTTAGTTTAGGTTTCCGTTTTACTCAACTTTTAAAGCCCAGCGTAGTATCTGGGCTTTTTTCATTGTCTTTCATGCATCGAATTTGAGAGACTAATTCGCAAGGAACTTTCTCAAAACACAGGTATCATCTTCGATCATTAACGGCAGAAATTTGCTACCGATCATATTTTTTGTTTCTCCGAATCGAGGAAAGTCTATTATCTTTACAAAAAACCAACCACATGAAAAAAACACTACTATTCTCATTACTCTGTTCGTCTTTCACATTAAGCGCGCAGAATTCAATTTCAATAAGTTCACAAGCGGATCAAGCCCTTCCAAACGCCAAGATTGGAGTTACTGGGATGGAGAGCATTCCGAACGTGACTATTTTTCCTAAACCAAAACCTTCAGTCAATCAAACGAAAGCCATTACTCAAGTTGAGATTGGCGGAACAACGTATGATTTACAATCAAATGCATCAGTTCAAAACCGAACTTCGCTCTATTCAGACGGAACAATTGGCGCTACTTTTACTCGAGGAGAATTGAATCCAAATTTTGATGACCGCGGAACTGGTTACAATTACGAAGATGGTACCAACTGGGGGCCACTGCCAAATTCACGTATAGAAACTTCGCGTCATGGCTGGCCATCTCTTATGCTTACAGCAAATGGAACAGAAGCCGTAATTTCACATTCAGGAACAGGTAATTTCACAGTAAACACACGTAACCCTAAAGGGGTGGGAACTTGGACAGAAAGTACGATACCTACTTCAACTGGTCATAGTTTTTTCTGGCCGAGAGCCGTTGCTGGAGGACCTGATGGGAATACAATTCATTGCATTGGGATCACAGTCCCTGTTGGTAATGGCGGCACTCCTTATATGGGTATAGATGGTGCTTTATTGTATTTTAGATCGTTAGATGCTGGTGTAACTTGGGATATAATCGACTATCTAAATCCTGACTTAGATTCAACGAAGTTCAATCACACACGTGCCGACTCATACTCAATTATTTCTGAGGGTAATGATGTAGCAATTGCTGTTTACAATCAGTGGGCAGATATGATCTTATTGAAATCTTCGGACAATGGAACTTCATGGAATTCTCAAATTGTAAATGACTTCCCAATTGACTTATTTGTTGCAGACCAAGGTTCAGACTGGAACAACGACCAAATTTTTGATACGATTACTACCTGCGATGAGGCTGGATCTATTTTGTTTGATGAAAACAACATGGTACATATGACGTTTGGAAGAATGCGTGTTCTTGATGCTGATACTACTGATGGAAACACGTCGTACTTTCCAGGAACACAGGAATTGCTATACTGGAACGAAAATATGGGTACTGGAAACTTTATGACAATTGGTGCACCAGAGGATGTTGATGGTAGCGGAACATTAGAATGGGCAGGTGCTTGGGCTCTCTATTATACTTCACTTGCTAGTCACCCATCAATGGGTCTTGGAGAAAATGGAACAATTTACGTTGCGTTCGATTGTTATCGTGAAGACATTATTTATATAGATCAAAATGCACGTAATATATATGTCACAAAAACGAACGACGGGGGTGCCTCATGGACAACACCTTATAATGTAACCCCAGATCCGATTTTGTATGGATATGAATGTGTATTCCCCGCAATGGCTCCAATAGTTGAAGGTAAAGTTCTTCTAACATATCAACGTGACTTTGAGCCAGGTCTTGCCACTAGAGGTGACATGGATGCTTATGCCTACAATGAAATCATGTTCTTATGTGCTGACACGGCACTCGTTGATGACGCTGGATTGAGTGAATTGTCAAATATGGGAATGCAACTTGAATTGGCTCCAAACCCATCAAATACACAAACTACTCTTAATATTACACTAGAGGAATCACAGGAAGCAACAATTACAATTACTGCGCTCAATGGACAGCTACTAATTACTGCTTATTCAGGAATGTTGAATGCCGGTTTGAATACGATTCAACTTGAAACCGCAACATTAAACACTGGAATTTATTTGGTAACTACCACAATTGGAGAACAAAGAGAAATAAATGAACTTGTCGTTTCTCACTAAGTACTTATGTCTCGTCCTAAATAACCGTTACAGGTTTTAGACTACGATAATTAATTAAAGAGGCTGTCTGAAAAGACGGTCTCTTTTTTAGCTAACTATATTTTTTTATCTGGTTTTTTGATATAACGATAGCTGATCTGGACTCCATTTGTATTGGTTTGGTTTTCCTCTGCTCGTGATTTTAGATCTTCTTCTTGTTTACGCTCTACCTCCTCCCTGCGCTTTTTCTCCAGTCGCACTTTTTCATTCCATTCTCCTTCAAAATCGGGTGGTTCAATTCCCATCTCCTTCTCAATCTCATAAAAGTATTTTGGCGATTGCGGTCCGCGTTTGCGATATGCCACTGCTAATAGCACTCCCGAAAGTAGACCCATAAGGTGACCTTCCCAAGAAATATGTGGTTCAATTGGAAAAATCCCCCAAATCATACTTCCATAAACAAATGCAACGAATAGTGAAATCCCCTGAAGCGGTAAATACTTCCGAATCACACCCGAAGTAAATAAAAACCCAGCTAATGCGTATATCACTCCACTCATTCCAATGTGATAGGAAAATGCGTTTTCGGCAAAAAACCATACACCTAGACCAGTTAATATCCATGAAAAAATAAACACGCGCAGGGCTATTGCCCGATAATAATAAACGACAGCACCTAACAAAACTACAATCGGCATGGAGTTATTGATGATGTGCTCAATCTCATTCTTCGCATGAATTAACGGCATAAACAAAATACCTTTCAAACTAGAGATTTCTTGCGGCCTCACACCGAACTTATAAAAATCAACAAGTGCGAATAGGTGATCGGCCCAAAACACCAACCACATGACTGTGAGCAGCAAAAGAGGATAAATGATTGCCTCCTGCGTAGACCCGAATTGATTTCTCTTTAACATGGTCGTGCTCTCGTCAACTATTGTGCCTGTGTTATTTGTATGTCAGATTGGCAGCTTCGACTGCGCTCAGTGTACGATAAGGTGAAGGTTAGACTAAGAAAAGACTTTAGACCTTGGGTGAACTTAGATACTCGACAATTTCAAGCGATTATGATATCTTATCACTACTTTTATACTATGGATGAAATCGTAAACCGCGTAAAGGAAAGTGGATTAATTTCCATCGATCTTGCCAGTTACAAACCTACTGAGAAGATTGTGGAAGTGGACATTGCTGATCAACTTTGGCAGGGGCTTGTACTGAAGGAAAAGGATTTCAGAAGTTGGATAAAAGAGCATGACTGGAATCTTTATTCGGAAAAGGCTGTTTATGTCCATTGTTCCGCGGATGCCATTGTTCCAACTTGGGCCTATATGTTAGTGGGTTCAAAGCTTCAGGAAAGTGGGGCAAAATATGTGATTGGTGATCGGGTTGATTTAGAGAAACAATTGATTCAGGCAAACATTCTTGCAGAAGACATTTCGGATTATACCGATGGACGTATTATCATCAAAGGTTGCTCTGACATTTCCTGTCCCGAATTTGCTATGGTTGAATTGGTAAGGCATTTGCAACCCATTTCAAAAAGTATCATGTATGGTGAGCCTTGCTCAACGGTTCCTGTTTTCAAGCGGAAATAACTCCAAACTTCAACCCTCTTTCATGCACAGAATCGATCAATTGTGGAAGTAACATTTTAACACGCTCTTCTACCTTTTCATTGTCGTGCAAAACGAGAATATCACCTGGACGAATTTGTTTTCCAGCCTTTTGCAAAATCGTTTCAACTGGAATAGAGGTATCAAAATCATAGGACAGCCAGGACCACATGATAATTTTATATTCTGGGTGGATTTTTGCGTCAAACTTTCGAGGAAGCCTGCCGTATGGTGGTCGAAATAGCCTTGATGGAATATGCCTTGCTGCCTCCTCTATCGATTTTTGATACGTGTCTTCAGAAACGCTCGTCCCCTTTTCATGCCGCATTGTATGATTACCAACAGCATGTCCTTTTGCACCAATTTCAGCTACCAGTTCAGGAAATTTTTCAGCATTTGCTCCTACACAAAAAAAGGTGGCCTTTACCTCCTTTTCGTCTAGTGTACTAAGAATCCATTGCGTCATTTCTTCAGTTGGACCATCATCAAACGTGAGATAGACCGTATCAGAAGAAGAAAAACCCCATACTCGCCGTGGAAAAATCCATCGTGCGAGTAATGGGGTTTTAAAGATTCGTATCATCTACTATTGTCCTCCAGGATTTCCTGCCGGCACTTGTTGATTCATAATTTGATCCAAAGATGGTCCACCAGCCCCAGAAGGTTCGGGTTCTGGCTCTGGAGCTTCTAACAATTCATAAAAAATTGCAATTCCTTCAGAGTAATCCTCAAGGTCAAACAACATGTTTGCGTACCTTCCTGCACTTGCGCCACGTCGTGTACTTTCTCCATTGTTGTTAGCCAATTCTTTCAAACGATCCATCATTGATGGGAACATTGTTTTATAGACATAGTCAATTTTGATTCGTGTGCGTTTTGCTAATGCTCCATCGCGATCACCGAATTCATGTGCTGCTGACATTATTTTCAAGTACGCACCAAGAGCCGCATATAAATCTTTCGTGTTGTCTGTCGCTGCGACAACACCAACATTACTCTTTTCATAATATGTTAGAATGGACTCAAGCTGATCTGCTACAACCATTCCTAATTCTTCGGCTCCTTTCTTATCACCAGCCATGTAAAGCACTCCTACATAATCATGAAGAACACCATCGCTATAAGCTGTAAGTTGCTTCCCGTTGATTTCGTAGTTATCTCTTGGATTGTTTGATCCAGATGGCTCTCCATAATCGATTACCAACTCTGCAGGCATTACTTCCAAAGAACGTTTGATAAGCTTCTTCGCTTTCTCTTTGTACTCATTAATCGTCTTTTGCGGAACAGCTTCTGGTAAACCAGCCACAGGTTGATCTGAATTTGCAAATTGTTTGATTCTATCGTTTTGATCTTCTGCTCTTAATGCCTTTGAAACGAACTCTTCTGCTAAAGACAAGAAGTGCAATCTGTACTGATCTGTATGTCGACGTGCGTAATAGTCTGTCAACACATCTGGATCACTCATTGTTCCGAAATCGTAGTTCTCCATCAAGTTTGCATACATTTTCTCTGTATTGAAGCGGTCTGTCATATCATCCATTGGACTCAATTCGAACACCATTCCATTTTGTTTAATGTACCCACGTCGATAAAGTGCAATTGAAACTTCAGACCCTCCAGGAGATGAGAAGCTAATTCCTCGTTTCCAATCATTGTTTCCAATAATATCCAGCATCATAACTTGCTCTCTCGTTAATCCTCGCTCATCCTCAAAACCAAATTTCAACTCTTTAAGGCACCCCTCTTTTTGAGACTCAAGAATAACTCCTGAAGCAAGAGCATTCTTCATATTCACTGGCAAAACAAATCCTGTACTTGGGAAGATTCTGATCATTCTTCCACTTTGCTGATGAGAGATTAAATTCGCATCATCACGCGTGAATTCCATCGCACTGGCAAGGTCTGCATAATTCCAGTTCTTCTCAAATTCAACAAGTAAGTTCTGGAAGCTTTGCAAGGCTTGATTTGACATCTTGACAAAATTGTTTTGAGCTGCAGAAAGAATCTCCATTCCCATTTGATATTTGTTATAGATGTCCTCTGTTTGGTTGTCCTTAGATAAAGGTAATCCAAATTTCGCCTGAATATCTCTCAAACGTGCTGCAGCTCTTTGGTCCGTAGCCGTAGCAGATGCCAACAAGGCACTACCTTGTGAGTTAAGCGCATCCACAGCAACTCTCAATTCATTCGGACTTCCTTCAGCTCTCAATTTAATTACCTTCTTGATTACTTCTGGCTTCACGCCCATTCCAATCATATCTATCAGGCCAACGAACAACACTTGATCCGTGTTTCCAGCGTACATCAAAATCTGATCTTCAGTAAACTTAATTGGAAGCGGATCAGATTCATATGCCTTCATCTTCATCTGATTCGTATACCAATCCGTTTGCATCAAAGAAAGATTACACACACGAACATCAGTTCGCTTACCTTCAACCTCCTGCATATACCAAAGTGGGAATGTATCATTATCACCATTTGTGAAGATAATTCCGTTCTGCGGACATGATTCAAGATAATTAAGTGCTACATTATGAGCAGTTGTCTTATTACTTCTATCGTGATCATCCCATCCTTGCATTCCCATAATCATCGGAACACTTAAGCAGAGCAAGAAGGCCACAACAGCACCATGCAGATCTTTGTTTAGCGCTTTTTTCAATCCAATCATCAATGCAATTGCGCCACCACCGATCACAAACATAATGATCCATGAGAGCGTCGTTGGCATGGATGACACACTTCCCATATCCATAAATAGTGATGCCAATAGTCCCATGGCACCAATAAGTGCTGTTCTCACCAGTTCTTTCTTACCGAAGGACTTAAAGGCGTCATAGAGTGCATACGCACCTATACCTATCCATATTGCAAAGAAGTAGAATGACGCAGCAAAGGCATAATCACGTTCTCTCGGTTCAAATGGTTTCTGATTCAAGTACACAATAATCGCTACACCTGTAAATAGGAAGGCGAGGAAAACAACAAAGGCATCCTTTCGCGCTCTATAAAAATGGTATATCACACCAATAAAGGCCAATATCAATGGCAAGAAGAAGAATCTGTTGTTGGAAGGATTCTCCGATGTGAAATAAGGAGCGAACTCGTCCTGATTTCCCAAGCGTGCATTATCTACAGCACTAAATCCAGAAATCCAGTTTCCGCGCATTTTGTCGCCATGACCTTGGATGTCATTTTGTCGACCAGAGAAATTCCACATGAAATAGCGCCAGTACATCCAATTGACTTGATAACGTCTGAAGAAAGCTAAATTCTCACCAAATGTTGGCAAACGGTTACCGTCCTTACCTAACTCACCACCTGATTTATCATTGGCATCATATCCTGACCAAGATTTATATCCAGCAATTCTATGTGATTCCTGACTCCAGTACATTCTTGGGAATAACGTTACCTGAGAATAAGTTGGAACTGCCTGTTCACGTGTCGCTGCATTGGACTCGTAATACATTTCCACTATCTCAACGCCTTTCTTTCCTTTCGCATATTCTTTTGCTCCTTTTTCATCCTTGTATGCTTTCAGAACTTTATCTCCTTTCTTTACTACAAATCTACGTAGGTAGAAAGCAGATAAATCATCGTACATTTCTGGATCTTCATTTACTTTCGAATTCCAATGTGGACCAACAAGAATTGGTGCTGAACCGTATTGCTCACGCTTTAAGTATGAATGAAGTGTTACAAGGTTTTCAGGATCATTTTCATCCAATGGTGTATTTGCATTCGATCGGATAACAATTACTGCAAAAGAGCCATAGCCAATAAGTAACAGAAGAAGTCCCATCACTGCTGAATAGATCATCCGTCGTCCCTTCTTTCGAGTCCATCGAATCATGAAAACGAAGAAGCCAACTAAAACAAGGAAAAAGAAAATAGTACCACTGTAGAAAGGAAGTCCAAGTGTATTTACAAAACTAACTTCAAACTTCGATGCCAAAGAAATAGATCCTGGGATAACACGTTCTTGGATAAATCCTAAGATTACCACAGACATCAACCCAACGAGTAAAAACTCAACTACCTTACTGTTCTTTGACAAAAGATAAAGCGCGTACATAATTCCCAGTACAACTGCTAGTGCGAAAATGAGTCCAACAAAAGACATTATTCCATCCAAATCAGGAATAACCATTAGTGCCCCAACTGCAACTAACCCCATGTAGACAAAGAAAAAATGCTTACCTATTGTTCCGTATCTGAAGTAGATCAAATATGCCATAGCTGGCACAACAAGAATCCCCAAGAGGTGAACTCCAATTGCCAATCCTAACATAAACATAATGAGCAAAATCCACCGGTCTGGTGAATAGCTTGTTGGATTTAACCTACCTGTTTTAATCTCTGCCATCTCTTCATCCCATTTGAGAATTGCCCAGAAGATGATTGCTGTAAATAGTGATGACATTGCGTAAACCTCGCCTTCTACTGCAGAGAACCAAAACGATTCAGAGAACGTGTAGGCTAATGCGCCAATAAAGGCACTACCAAGAATTGCAGCTTTGTCGCCCATGGATAGATTCTCCATGACTTGTGCTTTTTTCAATGCAATCTTTTTAAGTAACATACTAATCGACCAGAACATAAAGAGAATGGTCAATGAACTTGAAAGTGCTGATAAACGATTAATCCACACAGCTACATTTTCAGGATCAGCGAAGAATGAAAACAATCTTCCGAGTACCATAAACAATGGAGCCCCAGGTGGGTGACCGACTTCAAGTTTGTATGCCGCCGTGATATATTCTCCACAGTCCCATAAACTTACGGTATCCTCAATAGTAATGAAATAAACAATTGTCGCTATAAGGAAGACAAACCACCCTAAGTAAAGATTTGATTTTTTGTAATTCATATGCAGTGTTTAAGAATAGTGGCAGTTCAATTGCCACAGTCTAAATGCCATGCGAAAATAACAATATCTAGCTACGAAATCTATTAAGAAAAGTGAAAAAATGTCAATTTTTGTTTGTTCATTTTCAGGCTATCCAAAAAAAAGCACGCTTTTTTCGAAAAGTTTGTTGGTGGATATTAAATTTTGTTGCTAAATTTGCCCTCGCCTTCACAAAGCTTCAGCGGAGTGAGGCTCGCCTTTGCTGAGATATCAGTAATCGCGTCATAAACGGAGAACGTTGTGAAACTGTCCCATGGTGTAATTGGCAACACGTCTGTTTTTGGTACAGAAGAGTCTAGGTTCGAGCCCTAGTGGGACAACAAAAAGGCACTCATTTGAGTGCCTTTTTTGCGTTAAAACCCACCATAATTAAGGAATTCCCAAGTGTATTGCAGGTTTGAGTCTGGTAACCTATATGGTAACCAAATCAATTAAAATCAAAAAATCAGTCAGCAATACAGTCAGCAGTTTCATTTTCAAAAACTGCTGACTGAGAAAACGTAAATCCTTTACGGACTACTGTTTTAGAATTGTATTTGTTTTCGTGTGATAGAAAGATCGATAGCGAACAAGTAATTTTTAAAACAACACAATATGAGTACAAGTCAAAAATTTCACGTCCTATTCTATCTGAACAAACAACGAACTAAAAATGGATTAACCCCGATCTACGTTCGCGTTTACGTCAACTCAGCAAAAGCTGAATTTTCTTCACCGTTCAAAATCAGCATCAAACATTGGGATGCAAAACCTCAGAAAGTTAAAAATGCGTGTCGTGATGCAGTAGCCATCAATTCATACATCAGTGAGGTAACAACTCAATTACACAGTAAATTCGCTTTTGCCGTTGGTCTCAACAAAATTATCACGGCAAAAGAACTCAGAGATCAATTCCTTGGAAAGAAGGAAGAAGAAAAGCACAAAACTATCTGTGACGCATTTGAATACCACAATCGAAAAATGGCAGAAACTGTTGAGGTTGGAAATATCACACGAAAAACACTTTTACGCTATCAATCCACTCAAAAGAAAGTTGTAAAATTCATGAAGCGCGAATACAAGGTAAAGACAAAGCACTCAAAGACATTCGACTTTCGTTTATCACCGAATTCGATCATTACCTCGCTACAGTAGAGAAACTAAATCCTAATACTGCACACAAAATCATTAAGATCGTAAAGAAGATTATGAACCAGGCTGTCGCACTTGATTGGATTCAATCC
Source organism: uncultured Flavobacteriales bacterium (assembly GCA_905478665.1). Classification (GTDB taxonomy): domain Bacteria; phylum Bacteroidota; class Bacteroidia; order Flavobacteriales_D; family Crocinitomicaceae; genus UBA4466. The sequence continues at coordinate 10,936 of CAJQJL010000041.1, read as the reverse complement.
AATCCTTTTAGCCAATTCAAATGCACGTACAAGAACCCTCAAAGAGTTGTTCTAACGCAAACCGAAATAGATACCCTTAGAAACAAAAAACTGTTGATACCAAGATTGTCTGAGGTTCGTGATGTATTTATCTTCCAATGCTATACTGGATTCGCATACACGGATATTTTCAACTTTAAACAAAATGCTGTTACCATCGGTATAGACGGTAAATACTGGCTCAAGACCTACAGAAAAAAAACAGGAACTAAAGAAATCGTTCCACTTCTCCCAGTTGCCCTGGAGATAATCAATAAATACAAAGATCATCCTGACTGTATTGAAAATGACAAATTGCTACCAATCAATAGTAATCAACGTTATAATTCCTATCTACATGAACTTGCCGATATGTGTGGTATCAATAAGAAGATCACAACACATATTGCTCGACATACCTTCGCAACAACTGTAACACTTTCCAATGGTGTACCCATTGAAACGGTTTCGCGAATGCTGGGTCATACAAGATTGGCCACCACCCAAATTTATGCGAAAGTACTGGATCAAAAAGTCAGTGAAGACATGCAGGTTCTAAGAGAAAAACTGGATGGAGTGACAATAAAATCAGAGAATAAAAAAACATCGTAAATACTTTACGTTCTACTCTACTAAGTTTGTATGTACAGGATCAGTTGGGTAACGAATTCCCATTCTACCTCGAATTTAAAAATTTGTTACTCAATGGAATATTACAAAGCAACCGCAACACAGTTATTTGATGAACTTGAGCGGTTGCAATATTCTGTTTCCGATCAAACTAATCGTTCAAACCAAGCAATTCAAATCATTTCCAAAACGCTTCAACTATTGCGTAATTCAGTTCGTGATCGTGGCTTTAGTTCCACTGAGGATGAGATACAATTCTTTAAACACATAAAACCTCAAATTACTGGACATCTTATTTTCTATCGACAAATCTTTGAATTAGAATCTAAACGAATGATCTATTCTCCGGAAGAAGTTGAACTATACATTAAGGACAAAAAGAAACAATTTAGTGAACTGGTTAAGGATAATATGGAGTTCGTATTCTACTATCAGAATCGATACACTCACATGGATAAAATGTACTTCTTACGCGAATCAGATCGAATTCCTCTACTTCATCAGAACACTGATGCATTCCATGATTCCGAATTTACAACTCCATACGATCATATTGCCGCGAAACTTGTCGCGAAGGATCTTTTCTACAAGTTCTTACTTCGACCAATAGAACAGGCGAATACAGAACATGTTTCGAATCTGAAATGGACTGAATCTAAAGCTGCTTTAGTCGAGTTGATTTATGCCATCCACCAATCGGGGTCAATCAATAACGGAGGGGTTGAAATCAAAGAGCTATGTTTCGTATTTGAAAACACTTTCAATGTTGAACTGAAGGATATCTACAAAACCTTTCATGAGATCTCACATCGAAAAAAGGAGCGCACGAAATATATTAATCACTTAGGGAGGAATCTGGATCGCTATCTACAGGAGTTGGATTTTGACGCATAAGTTGATAAACTGATTCTATAAGTTTTGCAATCGTTATTGTAAGTAGGTTCATTACTATTGAGTACAATTGATCTTTCTCAAGGTGTAAGTTGTTGCCCTTATCATACTGTATGACCTCTTCAATTGTTGTCAATTTCACACCCTTTGTACCAATTCCCAATTGACTTAGCTCCTTTCCGTCTTCATCAATCAATGTTACTTTTTTAAATTTAATAGCCTTGTCACTTTTAGCAATCCCCTTATGATGTTCCAGCCCATTTCGAATATTAAATAGACTTTGTAGTGATTCTATTATAACCTCATCATCAACCTCATCAAGAAGGTATCTCAACTTTTTTGGAACATTTAAGGAATGATCAGTAGAGACATCCATCAGTTTTTCAGCATACTTAACATTGAAAAATTCATGTATATCATTTTCACTTCGCACCCTTTTAACAATGAGTTCGTCCTCCGAAAGTTTTACTAGAGCAATTAATTCATCTAGCAAATCTTGCAACGCTGTTACGATGGACTTAAAACATTTTGAAACTTCACGCGACTCCAAATACTCAAATGGGGGTGTACTATACGCATAACCAATCAAACCAAATTTGACACTTTGATGCCGTTGCACATAAGATGGCTTATTTCCCAGAATCATTTCTAAGGAAGTAATATCGCTATGTACCTTGGCTCTAAAACGATCCGAAAAAACATTAGGCGTGACTTTGATTGTAAGCATATCTATTCAATCCAATTATTAACAGATCAATATAACTTCTCTCCTACGACAGCCTTTTTATCTATATCAATGATTATACCCCTATCCCTCGGTGAAGTGCTTTCTGGACTATCCCACTCTAAATTAAAGCTCTTAAAGACCAGCCTTTTAACTTCAGAGTAAATAGGATCAGTAAAATTGATGATAAAGGACTTTGTCTCGCCAGGCTGAAAGATCATACAATAATGACTAGATCCGCACTCTCCATCTCTAATTTCGTAAAGTTTTCTTCCTTTCTCATCTGTCATTTCCGTTGAATTATCAATATCACATTGACAGTCTCTATTATAAACAGTTGACCCAGAAAAGAACTCATCTCTTGTCGAAGTAATAGATGCATAATTTGGAATTGGTATCATTAATTCTTTATCATGAGGATTGGTTAATTCATAGTGAACGGACAACAAATAACCACTAACCTTTTCAGGTACACTGTACTCATCAGCTTTCTTTTCAAAAGCTCCTTCAACCTCTTCTGTTTCGATACTCGTTATCTGCACCTTCATAGCGTATTCACTATTTCTCAACTTATAATCAAAACTTGAGTAATCGATAACCTCAGAAAGGAAGTCATTCATACTATCATGATTTCCGTACTCCTCGAGTCTCAATTTCACATCCTCCTTTGTAAGGGATTCATCTTTTGATAAAGCATAAATATATTCAGCATAACGCAGTCCTTTATTAATATCAGCTTTGGACAACGTACTGTACGTATCGGAAATTGAATTGGATTGTTCTTCTGTAATTAAGCCATTTATCATTAAGTCTGCCATTCCTGAAGACAGAGCATCAATAGCAACCTCCTTAGTTTCATCATCTTGAATTTCTTGATCCGACTTACAAGCCATTAATGACAACATTGCAAGCACTATTATAAATGTTGTTTTTATAGTTTTCATACACCAATTCGTTTTATAAAATTCAAGATATGCTTTTATGTCCACAAGCCAATAAACTCAAGTAAAATTGAGTATTTATACTTAGTTATTTCCAAGTAAAAACACCCGACTCCTACCTTACTCCTGAATAATTAAAATCAAACCTCATCACATTTGTCATCGAACATTTAAAACAAATCGAATGGCAACAACTATCATTACTCCAGAAGATCTGGAACAATTCAAGTGGGATTTACTTGACGACATCAAAAAATTACTTGACAAGAAACAGGACAAACCGCTTCCTCCTAAAGAAGAAAAGAAGTGGATTAAATCACATCAAGTGCAACGGCTTTTGGGAATCTCTCCAGGTACTCTGCAAAACCTTAGAATCAATGGCACTATTCCCTATTCTAAAATGGGTGGTGTACTCTTCTACAACAAACAGGACATCGAGAAAATCTTAGAGCACAACATGCGTAATCGCGATCAATCAACTTTAATTCAACAATCATGACAAACACACAAATCTTACAAGCAATCACCGGAAACATCAAAGAACTCACGAGAGCCTTTGAACAACACAAAATCAGTCAACCAATTGACCTCAAAAAAGAATGGATTGACAAAGTGGAGGTAATGCAAGTTTTACGAATGAGCGAAAGATCCATTCAACGCCTGCGAAATTGCGGTGCACTTCCTTTCACGCGCGTTCATGGGCGAATCCTATACAAAAGAACGGATGTAGAAAGTCTATTAGAATCAAATTACCAAAAAGTAGAACGCAACCAGTGTGGTTGCTAAACAGGATCATGGTTAATTACATCAGACATCTTGAATCTGTTTTTGATCGGTTTAGTACAGATCAACGCTTAACAGCATCCCATGTAAGCTTGTATTACAGCCTGTTTCACCTTTGGAATCTCTCTAAGTTTCAGAACCCGATTTCTATTTGCAGATCTGAATTAATGAAGGTTTCAAAAATTGGATCGGCTAACACATACACGCGATGCTTAAAACAATTGGACGAGTGGGGATACATTCAGTATCTCCCCTCTTACAATCCATTGAAAGGAAGTTTGGTGAACCTGTACGATTTTGATAATAGTAGTGATAAGGGTACTGATAAAGGTTCTGATAATAGTAGTGGTAATAGTTCTGTAATAGCAGTGCGACCTTCTATAAACAGTTTAAACAATACAAACATTAAAACTACTAAACAGAGAAACAGGAAAACTGCGTTTTCTCCTCCTTCAATTGATGAGGTCAAAGAATTTTTTCTTGAAAAAAAATCAACTACTGATCAAGCCGAACAATTTCACAATCATTTTGAATCGAACGGATGGTTAGTTGGAGGAAAGGCAAAGATGAAAAACTGGAAAGCTGCAGCACAAAACTGGGTGAAACGGTCTAAACAGTTTTCTGGAGAAAAAGAAAGCTACCTCAACGTAAATCAAGACAAAGACTATAACATTCCATTATGAACAATACAACCACACGCCTTGCACCTTTACCATACAAAATAGAAAACGGCGTACGCCAATATAATTTCAAAAGATCATGTCAATACCTCCAATTCATAGGAAAACAGAAGTTCGGAGCAAACTTTCGACTCCACAATTCCGACAAAGAAATTCTCTACAAACTCTTAGTTTACGCAATAGGCGACAAGAAAGAGTGTACCCGCTTAAACTTAGACCTCAACAAAGGCATATTGTTAAATGGCCCCGTTGGTTGTGGTAAAACTTCATTGATGACCTTATTGCGTCATTTCCATGACCCACCAACACAATACGTAATCAAATCAACAAGAGAAATCGCAACAGAATTTCATGAAGATGGGTTTACAGTGATCAATAAGTATGGAAAAATGCACAAAATCTATTGTTTTGATGATTTAGGTGTAGAACAGAGTATGAAGTATTATGGGAATGAATGCAACACAATTGGCGAAATTCTCTTACATAGATATGATCTTCACGCATACGAAGGAATTGTGACACACGCTACTACAAATCTAAATGCGAATGAACTGGATGAGCTTTATGGCAACCGTGTTAGATCGAGGTTCAGATCAATGTTTAACTTGATCGCATTTAATAAAGATGTTGGAGATAAGAGAAGGTGACTTGACTAACCTATTGTGATCGTAGGTCATTCCACCCCTCTCGAAGTACCTCATGCGCCACTTCATGTAAGTATAATACCTTTTCTTTAAGACGAACAATAAGCTCTTGATTATCCTTATCGCCCTCTATTTGAATATAAGATTCAAGTACAAATTCGTGAAAATTCAATAACTTATCAATGATACTTTCATCGACCTCTTGTTGGTTCCTGCAGAAATTCTCAAATTCGCCAAGTTGAAGTGCTAAATTTTCACTTTCTGTAGAATCCAAAAACTGACCTGTTTTATCCAGGAACTGACAATAGGTTCTAAACGTCTTATCTAAGTCGTTTAATTTGGAAAGGGCAACGTCATAGAACTCAAGTTTCTCTTTTACTAGAAATTTGGTGTTAGCTTCTTCAGTAATCAGCTCACTGTAACTACTTCTATCTATACTTTTTTCAACATAGTAGTTTACAACAGTCAATAGTGCCGAAAGAAAAACGAGTATAACAGGTAGAACCCATTTTTTAGTTGTTTTTTTCTCAATTGAATCAAGCCTTTGATTAATTTTCTCTAGGTTTTCCTGAATGGTCTTAAACTCTTCTTCCATACTCTGATTTATGTTAATTGCCCCAAACTTCACCTAACAACTTTGCAACCCTTCCGTCCTTTGTAGATACGATTCTTCCGTTAGCACATCTCCAAGTATTTTTCCCCATATAAATCCTTTTCGCAGGGCAGTCCCCTCCATTCTGGGATAATGCTGCATTTATAACGCTAATCATTGGCTTATCGCCTTTATCATCTGACCAATCAAAGTGTATAACTTTCTTTGATCCAGATGTATCCGAAACAGTGATTGATACTTCGTCTTGCGCTTGTGTAACATGGAAAATTGACACGCTAATAACTAGTAGTAAGACTTTCAGATATTTCATAATTTCTATTTTGGTGAAACTAAACACACTTTACACCACACAATATAGCTATTATACAGACAGTTAAACACCGTATTTATACCTGTTTTTTCACGCACAAACACGTCGTTTTCAATTTAAATCGGTGGAATTCGTATCATTTTCGAATATTTACGTATCGTTACGTATCACTTTATTTGCTTTTATCGTATCACGTTCGTATATTTGCGTATCAATACGTATCATTTTATTAGAAATGGAAAGTCAAATACACACAGTAAAGTTACCACTAGATTTCAAATTAATGAATGATCTAAGCACTATAGATCGATTTGGAGGAGAGTGGTCAGCTATCGAAAAAAGAGAAGGGAAACAGACTTTAAAGGAATTAAAGTCTGTAGCTACTGTAGAGAGTACGGGAGCATCCACACGTATAGAAGGTTCCAGAATGTCGAATGCTGAAGTAGCCAAGTTCGTTGATGACATATCAATAGATAAACTTCAGGAACGTGATAAACAAGAGGTTCTTGGTTATTACAACGTCTTAGATATTATCACAGCTTCTTATCAAGATATTGACATCTCCGAGAGTAGCATAATGAACCTCCACAACCAATTATTGAAATACAGCAGTAAAGATCAATGGCACAAAGGAGGGTATAAACAAAATTCTAATTCTGTCGAAGCTACAGACAGTGAAGGAAACAAGACAATAATATTTCAAACAACTCCCCCAGGTATTGAGACAGAAAATGCGATGAGGGAATTAATCGAATGGTACAACTCAGATCATTCAACACCTGCATTACTAAAAAGCGCAATATTCGTTTACGACTTCGTTAGTATTCACCCATTTCAAGATGGTAATGGAAGATTAAGCAGACTGCTTGGAACACTATTGTTATTGAAGCATGGTTACCCGTGGATTCAATATGTCAGTTTTGAAAATGAAATCGAAGGGAGAAAACCAGAATATTACCAAGTTCTAATGGAGTGCCAGCAACAACGACCAGGAGAAAATGTGTATAGTTGGGTAATATTCTTCGTCGACTGTCTGAATAACATCCAAGACAAACTAATGAAGAAGTTGGATAGTCAAACGCGAGAAAATCAATTATCTCCACGTGAGAAAATGATTTATGAATTCATAGATAACCATCCAGGAACACAGTCTGGAATTATCGCGTCAAAACTTGGTTTGGAACTACCTACAGTTAAAAGAACCTTAGGGGAAATGGTAACCGCAAAGTTCTTAACAAAGCACGGTACCGGAAAAGGGACGAACTATACAACTGAGACAATAGTTTCTATACAATCTGATGTTATCATGAAATTCACAAATGACAAACCCAATCACGAACTGACATTACAACACCGAAATCACTTCATTGAGATCAAAAAAGTAATCTTGACTCCCAAATTTGATTGGAAAAAACCAGATGATTGGAGTAAGAAATTATTTGACGAAGGATTAACATTAACCATTAAATGTTACAACCAAAATGGTAAATCAATATCCAACTCTTTTAGAATAGATAACTACAACGATCCAATGTACTATCAACCGATTTTCACGCTAAACAACCCGATCAATGTACCGCTCAATTTTTGGGAAGGTTTACCAAAAATGAATGAGTTTCCAATAAGTGTGGAACTCGAAATTGAATCCAATGCGGATGAATCTGAATTTGATGTAGAATTAGTTTATGATGCGTCTTTGAAATAAAGAGTGAAAACAGATAACAACTAAAGAGCCTCTATATCTCCATTTTTAAAGTCATCAATAATCCTTTCGACCTCGTGAATATCGAGTCTTGTATGTTTCGATATATCCTCAACATTCATCCCAGTCTCATATAAACTAATAGCAATACTTGTTGTTGCCATTACATAGTCCATTTCGGCTGTTTCTCGTTTCAGTGTTTCTAAAGTAAGAGCATCGGGAATATTTGTTAAATCATTCTCTAATTGCTCAAGTAATCCTGAATCCAAGAAACTATAATAACTCTCCTTTGTAATTATCAGGTGATCCCAAACAGGAACGTTAAGGAAACGTCCAATGTGAACCATTTTATGGGTGGTTAAACGATCACTTTCCGAAGGTTTCAACGTGCCTGAAGGATGATTGTGAACTAATACAACCTGATATGCTTTTTTACTTAAAGCAAGGCTGAAAATTTCCATCGGATCAGAATAAGTCGACTTATAGGTACCGAGACTTATCAATTCAATGAATAGGATTTCTTGCGTAACATCTAAGCCGACAACCCAAAAATGCTCTTTCTTTTGATCTATTTTATGTGATCTATTTAAAACCTGTGCCATGACCTTGTAGAGATCAACTCCATTCAAGACACGTATTTTTTCATTTTTGCGAAGTTCAACATTCATAAACTCAAAGTTAAGATTTTAGTAGTAAGTTGGATGGCTATCTTGAGAATAGAATAACATGGACATCATTGCCCACGTAAATAAATGAAAAATTATAGAATTAATTATTTTAGGGGAATGGGAGGTCTTCATCTTCTTCTAAGGTAATTGACAGACTCTCAGTATATTTTTCGAAAACAGATTTTAATGTATTCGTAATGATCACTAATTTTTCCTTTGTCTCTTCAACTTCTTCAACTTCCAAAGTGATTACTTCTGCTGTATCTATCATTTTTGTTAAGTGAGAGATTAGATCCGTAAAATCTACGTCATCTTCATAACCGATTTCAATTGTACTTTCTATTAACCCGGTAATTTCAATAATCTGGGTTTCTTCATTAATCGTTGCGTTGACTGTCTTACTCATTGTTAGCTTCTTTTAGTAGTTTTTGAATGTTATATTTTTTTGACCTCATGTCAAAAATATACTCTCCTCCGTCTAGAATATTACAGATTTCTTTTTGCGCGAAAGGATCTTCTATTACATGTTGTTTGTATGATATTTTACTTCCATCATTATTGGCAATAATTACATTTTCAGCGTCTCCATAAACCACAATAGAGGGATTATGAGTGACTAGAAAAACTTGCTTTTTAAATTTTATTCTCCTTAGAATTTCAACAAGAGTTTTCGCAATAAACTTATTTCCAAGATTATCTTCTGGTTGATCAACAAAAACGAATTGAGAATTAGGATTACTTAGAATTATTTGAAGATATTTCTCAGAATTGAATCCAGGGCTATTTCTTTTTGATGTGCTTTCATCTTCATATTTTAAATAATCTTTAGGAGCTTCCAAAGTTGAATCAACATCTTTCAATTGACGCCTTGATTTTCGTCTTAGCGTCTCAGTTTGGATGTCATTATGACTCTTAATTTTCTTATCTCCAAGAAAGACTCCTAAAAGATTCAAATAAATGCTTTGTCCCGAATTGGCATTTCCAATACCATCTAAAAATAACTCCTTCAATGATTGGCTATTCTCAACTTCCATAATCAGCTTAACATCGGGTGCTATCAATAATTCTTTTTCAAGTGAATAATCAAAATTCTCAAAACTCTTTGTGGCATTTTTCAATTCTTTCAATCTAGTAAACCTATCTCCTATATCTCGTTTCAAATTAGAAAGAAGGGTTATACTTTCTGCTTTTTTTCTTGCATTCAAACTGAGCTGTTGATTCTGTTCATTTAGGAGATCTTTGGACGATTCTAGAAAATAGTCCTTTCTATTTTGAATCAAACTTTTCTTCTGAATTAGAGATTCCTTGACCAATATGAGAGACTCGAACTCTTCAATCGTTTCAAGTTCAATTTCTGTAAAATCTAGAAATTCATTTTCTTTAAACTCCTTTGTATAAGCCGTTAAATTACTTATGCTTTCTAGAGAGTCTTCTATTAATTCTGATTTGTCATTGGTATCAAAAACTTGGTCATAATCAAAGTTGAAAACATATTCGTTACTCAAAATACTTTCGATGGTTGTCGCATGTAATTTGAAACCTCTAACAAATTTTGCTTGACCACCAATTTGATTGTATTTGTCGAGTAACTCTTCTAGCCTATCGCTCAAATCACTTTTGTGCTGAATGAATTTCCGTTTTTGAAAATTATATTCATCTTCTTTACCCGCAGACTTAGCAAGTTCTAGCAAGTTTTCCTTCTCGAAATACTTAACAATTTCATTTTGTTTGATGTAGGTCACTTGCTCCTTTTCTATTGAAGTTTTCACTTGAAAAGAGGCATCCAAAGAACTTTTTATTTCAGCATTTCCAAAATTTATATCATAAACATTTCGTCCAGTATCGACCCCATCTACTTTTTCTCCTAACAGAGTCATCATAAGACTTTTACCACTGGATCTTCCACCTATTAACACATTTAAATGCGGGCTGAAACTTAATTCAGTATCATCAATAACAGAGTTTCCAGAAATCCTAACCTTTTCAATGTAGTTTGTTTGTCTCGATAATTCTATAATCTGTTCTGCCGATTTAATTCGAGACTTCGGGTCAATAAATGCCAATCTTAGGGTTTCGAAACTCTGACTTCCTTTCAAATAATAATATTCGTGATTATCCCCTTCCTTTCCAGTACATGGATAATTCGCAGCATTATGATTGTCAGAAAATTGAACGTATGCGTTGTCGTCCTTTTTTCTAAAAGCTTCAACAAGATGCTTATCAAAACCATCATTATATCGTTGAACATTTTTTTCAGGCACTTTTTCAAATGCGCTCTGCATTAACAGAACCATTTTTTGAGCAGTATTAATATCATCTTTGTAACTATCTA
>CAJQJL010000040.1 GCA_905478665.1 uncultured Flavobacteriales bacterium | reverse complement strand
ATCCGCAGAACACATACAACCCGTTGGATTATTGTAAGTAGGAGTCGTTAGTGTACAAGCTGGATCAGCCGTAAAGTAAGCTGTCACCGAACAGTTTGTAGTTCCATCGGAAGGTAAATTTGGTATTGAGTAAAAGAATGGAGAAGCCACTGGACAAGCAACAACTTGCTGATTCCCATTACAATCCTCAATTATTAGATTTCCCGTTGTTGGAGCATCTGTAAACTGAACTTCCCCTGTTAGATCAAACGTATTATCATTTGGATCACATGCTCCAACTGAAACATCAATGTAGTTCATGAAACAATTAGGCAGGCATGGTGCAGGATTTGTATACGGAATCACCTGTGTACATGTAGGGTCATCAGTGAAGTAAACCGTAATATCACATGGCGCTCCATCGGCTGCTACACCTGTAATACTATAATTAACGGGGGAGCTAAATCCACCATTAACATTAAATATATCCTGGTTACCATTACAGTCCTCCACGATCATTTGGCCTGATGTGGGATTATCCGTAAACTCGACGGTTCCAGAAAGATCAAAGGTATTTGTCGCTGGATTACACGCTCCAACACTGACAGTAAAATTCGTTATTGTACAAGGGTTGACAATGCTACAATCTGTAGAACCTGATCCACCAGTTTGAGTAAGTGAAATATTCTGATTTACGTTTGCAAAGTTCGTGATGAGCATTATATATACTTCACCAGCAACTGCCCCAGGAATGGAAGGAGTCTCATTACTCGTCGAAGAGTAACTGCAATCAACCACTTGACCAGCACTCAAACTTCCACAATCTGACTGCGCAGCAGCTAAATTTGGGAATGGTCCCCAAATAACAAAGTCAATGTCATTTCCTGCACTAAGGCTCATGTCAATGTTACCATTGGTCGCAACCTCAAAATAATACCATGCCGGATTGGGTACAGACAAAAGACAATCGTAGTCATTTCCTGCCTCGGCAGTGGTGTTTATTGATGCAGGATAACTTGCACCGACATCGGTACAAATAGGCTCCATCCCTAAACAATCAGCACCTTGGGCATGGAGTAATAGTGTGCTAGTTAAAGTTAAAACAACGAGTAATAATTTTTTCATATCAGTGATATCGTGTAATAGATACGCCCCTCTTTGTGGAAGGTCGTCAGTACTTTAATTATTTATTTCCAGTTTTCAAAACAGCCTTTTTCGGCTCAGATGCTTCAAGAACAATTCCTTTAGGTTTACTAACAGGCTTCAACTTAAGGTCGCTCGCGTATATCAAGCCTCGAACTTCAGTTTTTGTTTTTAGGGGAGCTTTTTGCTCCTTCTTCTCAACAACTTCTTGTGAAAATGAGATAAGTGTAAAAGCCAAACAGCTAATGGTCAGAACAGTCTTCATGGTCTTCTGTGTTTATAGTATTAGTTGGTTCAATAACGTAAAGATAATACATTGGTTGCCAAGTTCGGCAAGGACTTGCAGCGTAGCGTGTATATTTTACTAACAATTCCTATTGGTATTGTAGGTTTCTTAACACACCCCCTTCGGAATCCCGCATAAAAAAAGGTCTTCAGAGAAGACCTTCAATTTGAAAAATATTTTTGGGGAACTTACTTTTTTTTTCATTTTCCGATCGCAGATCCAACCTTAATCAATTCAAACTCTTCTTGTTCAATGATAAATACACCCGCATTTTCATACCCATCAAATTCAGAAATCTGATTCATGTGAATGTCATTCATCAACAAAAATGGGTCATCATTTCCGAGAAAGAAACTTGAACAATAATAAGTTAGAACGTCGTAGGCCTGAACGGCAACTTTAGACATGTCCGTTTTGTACTTCGTTCTGTACATTTTGTTCATTTCTACCATTTCATCTGTGTAGTAATCAATATGGTTTGATCCTGCGTAATGAAAATTGTATTTGTTCTTGTAGGCATCATTCAATTCTGTAAAATTGATCCACTCACTCGTTCCAAAAACAGAAATGTCATCCTTATAAGATCGGAAGGCAGAACGATTCAGGTTATTCATAAACTTGACAGCCGTAGAGCGGTTTGCTGTTGGAACTACAAAACGGTTATTTCTACCTCGTTTAATAAAGGTATTGAACCCACCAACAGTTGTTTCGACCAACGCAGGTCGTGTCCCTGAAAACTCCATTTCCTTAAACGCCTTTCTAAACGCCTCATACATTGGCAAACTTGCTTCATCCAAAGGCTTCACAAGAAGGATATTATCGTTTGAACAGTTTTCCAACATATACTTCGCCATCCCTCTCATCAATGAGATATCCGAAGGCACTGCTGCATAAACTAATCGATTATTTTCGAGCAACTTGGCATCCGAAGCAACAGGACACACCATTCTCACTTTGTTCATTCTGCAAAACCGTGAAACGGTTTCCATATTTGATCCGAGAAGAGGTCCAATTACAAGGTCCATAGTTGCAAATTCTTCCTTCGCAAGGATGGCATTTACTTCGTTCGTATCATTCTTCGTATCATATACATGAATTTTTGCCCTGAGACCCTTGAGTTCCAAACTATCCAAGGCCATTGTTGCCCCCATGTAAAACTGAGTCGACAAATTTGATACATGCTCGGAGTAACCTTCTCCATACTCTAAATGTAGCGGAAGAAATAGGGCTACATTATATTCTTCCTTCACGTCAAAAACCAATGGATCCTTACTATCTGGATCGTATTTACCCCCAACTGATTTAATTTCAACTTTGTCTATTCGCTCACTTCTCACTGGAATGATAAGTACTTGCCCTTCTTTCACACTAGTGCTTCGCAAATCATTGAGTTCCATTATATCTGAAATGGGAACCATGAATCGCTTGGAAATATTATACATTGTTTCATGCGCCAACACGACATGCTCAATTGTGCTATCACTAAATGAAATCACAACTTCCTCTGTCACCCCATCCGTCTCAATTGTATCTACAACAAATGGATTTGGCGTAGAAATCACCTCTGACTCGACAACCACGACCTCTTCACTAACTTCGCCAGGCACCCGAATCACTTGACCTTTTTTTAACCCTTCAGATAATTCAGGATTCAGCGCAATAAGTTGATCAACGGTAGTATTAAACTTGCGAGACAAACCGTAAAGGGTTTCCTTGTTTTTTACTTTGTATTCAGAAGTCTGAACCTCAGGCACAGCTACTTCACCGCTAATTGGAACCAAAACAATTGCCCCTTTTTTTAACCCGTCAAATCCAGGATTGGCCTCAACAATTTCCTGATGAGGAACACCATACATTTGCTGCATGCCCCAAAGGGTATTTCCTTCCTCAACTTTATGCTCGTAATATTTCTTTCCGTCAATTTCAACCACATCCGCAACACCTGGCTGGGCAGCAGCGAAAAACGAAATACAAATAATAAAAGGGATTAGTAGTTTATGCATACTCCAAATTTACGCAAATTGATTTTACAATCGTCATGCCAACGTTTCTTACTCCCATTCAATAGTCGCTGGTGGCTTCGAACTAATGTCATACGTTACCCGATTAATACCTTTGACCTGATTGATAATTTTGTTTGAAACTTTCGCCAAGAACTCATATGGAAGATGGCACCAATCTGCCGTCATACCATCCGTTGAAGTAACCGCTCTCAATGCCACGGCATTTTCATAGGTTCTTTCATCACCCATCACCCCAACTGATTGAATTGGAAGAAATATTGCTCCTGCTTGCCAAACCTCATCGTACAAGCCATCTTCTTTCAAGGAAGCAATAAATATATGGTCTACCTCTTGAAGAATTGCAACTTTTTCAGCTGTAACATCTCCCAAAATTCGAATTCCCAATCCTGGTCCAGGAAAAGGATGCCGTCCTAGTATTGCCGAATCAATCTCCAATGAGCGACCTATTCTTCGCACTTCATCCTTAAACAACAATTTCAATGGTTCTACAACCTTTAATTTCATATAATCTGGTAATCCACCGACATTGTGGTGGGACTTAATCGTCGCGCTTGGTCCACCAGAAACTGATACAGATTCGATCACGTCTGGGTAAATGGTTCCTTGTCCCAACCATTTTGCATCATCCACAAGCTTTGATTCTTCATCAAAAACATCGACAAATACTTTTCCTATTGCTTTTCGTTTCGCCTCAGGATCTGTTAAACCCTTGAGTTCAGCATAAAATTTATCGCTTGCATTCACCCCTTTAACGTTCAAGCCCATTCCCATGTACGACTCCAATACAGACTCAAATTCATTCTTTCGCAACAGCCCATTATCAACAAAAATGCAATGCAGATTCTCTCCAATTGCCTTATGTAGAAGTACCGCCGCCACTGATGAATCAACACCACCAGAAAGTCCTAGAATAACTTTATCCGTACCTATTTGCGCTCGAAGTGAACTCACTGTCTCATCAACAAAAGAATCTGGCGTCCAATCTTGTGAACAACCACAAACGCTTACAAGAAAGTTCTTGAGTAAAATTGAGCCCTCTAACGAATGGTACACCTCAGGATGAAATTGAATCCCGAATGTATCCTCACCTTCTATTTGATAGCCAGCATACTCCACATCCTTGGTGCTCGCGATCACTTTAAAGTTTTCTGGAATCACTTTTATTGTATCTGCATGTGACATCCACACTTGTGACCCATTCGACATTCCTTTAGTCAAAACGTTTTTCTGATCAATGTATGCAATGTTTGCTCGTCCGTACTCTCTCGTTGACGAAGGTAAAACCTCACCACCGAAGTTGTGCGCTAGGTATTGTGCCCCAAAGCAAACCCCCAATAGCGGCAACTTTCCTTTTATTTCAGACAATTCTGGTTTCGGAGAAGATTCGTCGCGAACGGAAAAAGGGCTTCCAGAAAGGATCACCCCTTTATATTCATTCACCTCCTTTGGACATTTGTTCCAAGGATGAATTTCACAGTAAATATTGAGTTCTCTTACTCTCCTAGCAATCAATTGCGTGTACTGAGAACCAAAATCAAGGATCAAGATTTTTTCATGCATGCGGCAAAGATAATGTGAATAGTGCTATTTGCCGATTTCTAGAATGGAATTTTTTACTATTTCCTCGATTAGACAATTTGTCAGGAAAAGTTGATTTGGAATAATTTATGACTAAGCGCGGATATTAGATAATTTAACCCTTTCGTAGCACTGGGATTTTATTAATTTTGCGGACTCCAATTTTATTACAAGATGGCTCTAAAAATATTAAAGAACTTATTTGGCGATAAGTCTACCAAAGACAGAAAAGAATATCAACCGTCAATTGACGAAACAAATCGCTTGCAGCAGACCTTAGCTGGCCTCAGTGATGATGAGCTTCGTGGAAAAACAGCTGAATTCAGATCGCTAATCACAAAAGGTACAAGTGAGCTTGAGGCTGAACTAAAAGTACTGAAAGATAAAGCCGCTGATCTAGACACTCACATCCAAGATAAAGAAGACTTATTCGAGCAAATCGATAAGATGGCAAAAACGATCGATGATAAGATCGAAGAAATCCTCGAAGAAATCCGTCCAGAAGCATTTGCTGTGGTTAAAGAAACTGCAAAAAGATGGGTGGAAAACAAAAAACTTGAGGTTACAGCACAACAATTCGATAAGGATTTAGCAGCTCAAAAAGATGGTATTACCATTGACGGTGACAAAGCAATTTGGCACAACAAGTGGACCGCTGCTGGAATAGACGTTGAATGGAATATGGTGCATTACGATGTACAGCTAATGGGTGGTAGTGTTCTCCACAAAGGAAACATCGCAGAAATGCAAACCGGGGAAGGGAAAACCCTTGTTGCAACATTACCCGTATATCTCAATGCACTTTCAGGTAAAGGTGTTCACCTTGTAACCGTGAATGACTACCTCGCAAAACGTGATTCTGAATGGATGGGGCCGTTGTATCAGTTCCACGGACTTACAGTTGATTGTATTGACAAGCACAGACCTAATTCAGAAGAACGTAAGAAAGCTTACCTCGCAGATATTTGTTTCGGAACCAACAATGAATTTGGATTTGACTACCTCCGTGACAATATGGCAGGAAGTCCGAACGACTTGGTACAGCAGAAACATCACTATGCAATTATTGATGAGGTCGATTCTGTTTTGATTGATGATGCCCGAACACCTTTGATTATTTCTGGGCCTACTCCACGGGGAGACGAGCATGAGTTTTATCAATTAAAACCACGTGTAGAGAACATCGTTGCCGAACAAAGAAAGTTCGTCAATCAATGTCTGGCTGAAGCAAAGAAATTATTGGTAGTGATTAACGGCGAAGCACCTGCTGGATCAGATGCTAAGCAAATGTTAGAAGATGGTGGTAAAGCTCTTCTTCGTGCACATAGAGGTCTACCAAAAAACAAAGCCTTAATTAAATACCTTTCTGAGCCTGGAATCAAAGCTCACTTGCAGAAGACTGAAAACTTCTACATGCAAGAGCAAGGGAAGCACATGAAGAAGATCGATAAAGAGCTCTTCTTTGTAATTGAGGAAAAAAACAATACAATTGAACTTACGGATAAAGGGGTTGACCTTATCTCTGGTAAAGATGATCGCGAGTTTTTTATCATGCCTGACATCGGATCGGAGATTGCAGAATTGGAAAAGCAGACTTCTGACAAAGAGACTTTCTTAGAAAAGAAGGATGCACTTATTCGCGATTACAGTATTAAGTCTGAACGGATTCACTCTGTAAACCAATTGTTGAAAGCATATGCACTTTTTGAAAAAGAAGTGGAGTATGTGATCTTGGAAGGAAAAGTTAAGATTGTCGACGAGCAAACTGGTCGTATTATGGAGGGACGTCGTTATTCTGACGGTCTTCACCAAGCGATTGAAGCAAAAGAAGATGTTCAGGTTGAAGCTGCGACGCAGACCTACGCATCCATTACTTTGCAAAATTACTTTAGAATGTACCACAAACTTTCGGGGATGACAGGTACAGCAGAAACTGAAGCGAAAGAATTCTGGGATATCTATGAATTGGACGTTGTCGTAATTCCTACAAATAGACCAATTGCAAGAAATGATCAGCATGATTTTGTGTTCAAAACTGCTAGAGAGAAGTTTAATGCTGTAATTGAAGAAGTTGAAAAATTGGTAGAAGCAAAGAGACCAGTATTGGTTGGTACGACTACCGTAGAGATTTCCGAGTTATTGAGTAGAATGCTACAGATGAAGGGCATAAAACATCAAGTCCTGAATGCTAAGCACCACAAAAAAGAAGCTGAAATTGTTGCCGAAGCTGGATTTGCGGGATCTGTAACGATAGCCACAAACATGGCGGGTCGTGGTACTGATATTAAACTTGGAGAAGGAGTAAAAGAAGCTGGTGGTCTTGCAATTATTGGTACAGAGCGTCACGATTCACGTCGTGTTGATAGACAGTTGAGAGGTCGAGCTGGTCGTCAAGGTGATCCAGGTTCTTCTCAATTCTTCGTTTCATTGGAAGATGATTTGATGCGTAAGTTTGGTTCAGAACGAATCGCGAAACTTATGGATCGTCTCGGACTAAAAGAAGGAGAGGTAATTACGCATAGCATGGTTTCTAAGTCTATTGAACGTGCACAGAAAAAAGTGGAGGAAAACAACTTCGGTATACGTAAGCGATTACTTGAGTACGATGATGTAATGAACGCTCAACGTAAAGCGATTTACAAAAAACGTAAAAATGCATTGTTCGGAGAACGTTTGGACATCGACATTGACAATATGTTCTATGACGTGAGTGAATCAATGGTTCTTTCACATACCAAAGCAGAATACCATGCGTTCGAATTAGAATTATTGCGT
>CAJQJL010000039.1 GCA_905478665.1 uncultured Flavobacteriales bacterium | reverse complement strand
TACAGACTTTCAACTGTTGATACCTTTCGAGGCTCAAAGCCTTCTTGGTTTAATTTTTCTCTTGCAGCTTTTAATTCTTCCGCTCTCGCAGCTTCCTTTCTTTTTCGCTCTTCGATGATTGGATCTGACTTACTTTCTGGTTTTTCACCATCCGCAAAGGCAGCTTTTGGCACTAAACCAAGAATCTTGAACATCTCCATATCCTCATTGTATTCAGGGTTTGGAGTCGTCAACAATTTATCTCCTGCAAAGATTGAACTTGCACCAGCCATAAAGCAGAGCGCCTGTCCTTCCATATTCATTTTTGTTCTTCCAGCCGACAATCGCACAACAGAATTCGGGAATGCAATTCTTGTGGTAGCAACCATTCGAATCATTTCCCATTGTTCAATTGGCTTTTGATCCTCCAGAGGAGTTCCTTCTACAGCTACCAATGCATTAATCGGAATTGATTCTGGCGGAGTCTCCATTTCCATATAACTCATCAAAAGACCAACACGATCTTCCACGGCTTCTCCCATCCCGATAATACCACCAGAACAAACTGTTATCCCAGCTTTACGTGCATTTTCAATTGTATCCAGACGGTTCTCATACTCGCGTGTTGAAATAACGTCTTTGTAGAAATCTTTTGATGTATCGAGGTTATGGTTGTATGCAAACAATCCAGCATTCTTTAAACGCTTTGCCTGCTCTTCATTTAACATTCCAAGCGTACAGCAAACCTCCATATCTAGATCGTTAACAGCCTGAACCATTTCGATCACATTGTCAAAATCTTTGTTGTCTCTCACTTCTCTCCAAGCTGCTCCCATGCAAAGCCTCGAAGATCCATTGGTTTTTGCATTTTTTGCTTGTTCAATAACCGAATCAACCGTCATTAACTTATGCGCTTCAACATCTGTACTGTAACGCGCAGCTTGTGGACAATAACCGCAATCTTCTGAACAGCCTCCTGTCTTTATACTCAATAAAGAAGACATTTGAACCTCTCGGGGATTATGATGCTCACGATGCACAGTTGCCGCTTCAAATACAAGTTCTAATAAAGGCTTATTGTAAAGTGCTAGCAACTCTTCTTTCGTTGTATATTTCCCTGTTGTTTCCATGCTCTAATTTTGAATGACAAATATAAATATATCTGATTAAGAAAAGGTGAGTTGAGTCACCAAACTATCTGTTCAACAAACAAGCTGCATATGCCTTTATGGCTTTCGACTCACCGAATGAATCCACAAGTTCATGCGTTGTTGCTTTTATGGATACAGCATCTTCAACTACCTTCAGGAGTGCTGCAATTGTTTTCTGCATTTGAGGAATGTGTGGATTTAGCTTTGGCTTTTCCAAAATCACCGTACAATCGATGTTCACAACATGATATCCTTTATTAGCGATCAATTTTACAACCTCTGCCAATAAAAGTGTACTATCTATCCCTTTATATTTGGGATCCTTGTCTGAAAAATGATAACCGATATCTCTGAGGTTCGCAGCTCCAAGAAGAGCATCGCAAATGGCATGAAGTAGAACATCTGCATCTGAGTGCCCAACAGCGCCTAGATCCGATTGAATTTCAACGCCACCAATGATAAGTGCTCGCTCAGGTGCTAAACGATGAACGTCAACTCCATAGCCAATCCGCAAATTCATGACTATTCCGGTGCAGAATCAGAAGGCTTGGAACTATTTCCGCCAAAAGTCATATACAGTGTAAATCGCAATGTATTTGCCAATGGGTTTTGTCGTTTCAACGCGGCCAAATACGAGATGTCAATTCCGAACTTGTTGTATTTGAAACCGGCTCCAATATTGAAGTACTGACGTGCTCCCTTATTTTTGTTCTCGTAGAAGAATCCACCGCGAATTGCAACAATATCATTGTACCAATACTCAAGACCAGCCGCAATATTAATTTCAGTCAGCTCTTCTTTAAATTGAGACCCTTTAACGATTTCATAAGAACCATCATCGTTCTGAATGTAATTACCTGCCTCATCTACAGCAACAGTCCCAGGTGCATCGTAGAATGACTGTAGCATTCCAGAAATAACACCGACATCACTACTTCTTCCAGCCATCATTACGTAATCTCCATTGGCATCTACATCATAAAATGCAGGTGTTGGAACAAGTAATTTCTGAATATCAACTGACAATGCTAGTTTGTTGTACTTATCAAATTTCGCATTGAATGAATTTCCAATTTTCAAATTCATTGGCAAGAAATCTCCAGGTGCATTCGATCCTACATCTGTGTATTTAATCTTGTTTCCAATATTGTTGATTGTAGTCGCGAATACATATGTTCCTTTTGTTGAACCAATTCGCGCATCATCATTAAAAAATGTGAAGGAGATATCAGCTGCTCCAGCAATACCTGCCTTTGTATTCACTCCCGCTACAGGCAAACCACCTGTTAAATTTGAATAAGCAAACTTACCGTTCAATCCAACACTTGTTCTTTCTGAAGTTCTGAAAGCATACCCTGCGGTGATTTCGAATTCACTAGGTTTATCATCACGGATAATCTCACCATTCGCATCTGTAAAGGTGATTTCTCCTAGACTAAAATAGCGCAATGCCCCACCAACTGAATGGCGTTCGTTAAGCTTAGCATATCCAGAGATGTATGATAAGTGAATGTCATTTGTTAACTGACGCAACCACGGTGTATATGAAACTGCAATCTCTCCTTTAGCTTCAGAGAAATTGAGCATTGAAGTATTCCAGTAAAGAGAATTTGCTGAAGCACTCAATGCCGTTCCTGCGTCTCCCATTCCACCAGCTCTTGAACCTGGCGTAATTGCCATAAAAGGTACTGCTGTCGTAATAGTATTTAACTGCAGGTCTTCATTCGTCGCTTGTCCAAAGACAGCCACTGAAAGCATTGTGAACGCAGCACTAGTTATTAACTTATTCATTTCTAATTCCGGTTTTGAACTTGCAAATATACGTATTTGTAGTTCCTTTATTGTGTAAACATTACTTTAAAATAACCAACTTCTCTAACTTCTCATCGGAAGTTCCTTCAGGTGACTTTGCTATCACGCGGTAGACATATACTCCTTTCGCCAATTGATCACCAAAATCATCGCGACCATCCCATGGAATCCCTGCCGTTCTGAAACCTTCTGTGTGCACCAATTCATTTATAGTCCGCACTAATTTCCCTGACACTGTAAATATTTGAATCTGTGTCTCCAATGCATTACAGACTTGATTGTGCTCAAAGAAAAATTCTGTGTACGTCGTAAATGGGTTCGGATAGTTCAACACATGATCTAAACTCATTTCTACTTTCTCCTTCACTACGAATTCGAGCGTTACTTCTGATGAATTGTTATTTACATCCCAAACCTTCACCGTTAGTGTGTGTTGTCCTTTTTCCAATTCCGAAAAATTATAGCGAATCTCACCTGACTGATATGAATCCAAATCAGCTGTGTAATATTCATTCAGAACAATTGGGTTTCCTGTTTCATTATCCAAAATAGCTGTCAAATCATGACCTATTCCATTTCCGACAGCATTAATTCCATTCTCATCAAATAATTTAGCGATTAACACAGGTGTTTCATCTGCAATTCCACCATTTACAAACGTTTCATCATTCAGGTACAATTCGATGTTTGGTCCCTGTGTGTCGTCAATTCCATTTGGATCAACACCTCCTACATAAACTCTCTGTTCTTCACCCAAGGCATCTGTAACACCATTCTCAGCATAATAACTGATTTTCCCAAAATCAAATGAATAGTTGATGTCCTTCGGTACAATGAAGGTAAATTCAAAATAACCGTTCACAACACTCGCTTTTCCTCGGTACACCTTATTTGTTTGTGTGTAAAAGGTAAGTATTGGTGATGTTGGATCATTCCCTAAGGTCTTTTGCTCCTTTGGCTTATCATATACAGAAGGGTATACAACACCGTTAAATCCATTTAATATATTTCCGTCAAAATCTTCCAAATGCCCCTTGATTGTCACTTTACTCAGCGCACGAATGGTGTCAACTGTTATCGCTGGATCCATGCCGTTAATGCTATCTGTTAGTACATTCATTCTAGGAAGTGCAATTTGCAACGCGGGATCTCCAATCAGCGTAAAGCTTCGCTTGTTATTCCCTCCGCCTAAAACTCCATTTTTTGTCTTTCGAATAATCTCTCCAAAAGTCCTTGGCTCATGATTTGCCTCTCTCTCAAATACATTCTGAAAAAACGATTTCCCTGTATCTGTATTTACCCCAAAATAGACAGATCGAGTTGTTGTCATTAAGGCGATCGCTGCACCGTAGGCATTCATGGAAGCCCATTCCCCCGCAGAAACTCTATCAGGGTCATCGTACTTGGTGAATTCACAAGTTGCTGAAACAATTAGAGGAAGTCGATCAATATTTGTCCATTCTTGAATTTGCGGTACAGTTATTACTCTTTCTTCTGCTACACCAACTTCTCCACCGTGCCCAACGTAATTCACTACAAGAGCTCCTCTATCAATACGGTCGTTAATGGCCGCATTCACTTCTGGATATCGTTGCCCACCAGCCGTTGTCACTTGTTGATAAGCATCAAGGTAAGTTTTATCACAGTTCATTGCAGGATAATACTTTGTTACAGTATCAAACTGCGGTTCAACGTCATTAATTATGAAATATCCTCCCTCTTCATCATCAGCGATCTGGACATATTTTGTTCGCCAATCACCAAAAGTAGACGAGCTGCCATCAGCACTACAATTTACATTCGTCGAAGCATACAAACTTGATCCATTAAGCATATAATGCTGCACTTTGTCCACTTGCTCACGCGCCATATCAAGATCAGAGATTAAAAGACGGCCAACCCCAATATCCAATAAATCATTTGATGAAATTGATTCATTATCATCCAACAGGCCAAAATAATCATCCGTTACCAAGGCATTGATGTGATCTTCAGAATTCGAAACTTGATATGTGATGACATAATTATTGTTATTTGAAACCCTATTCTTTGGATCAAATGTTCCATCTCCAAAAAGAAGCAAACTCTTCGGTCGTGTTTCTGGAGCTATCGCACCTCGATCGTAGAACATTTTAGCAAACATTCGAATTGCCGTCGCATCTAATGCTCCAGAGCTATATTCGTTGTATATCTGCTCAGTTGTTACTACGTGTACAGTAAGTCCTTTGGCACGATGTAAATCCGCTAAACGATTTGCTTGAGAAATAAATGATTTGTAGGTGACAATTAAATAATCGGCTTGCGCCAAACCGTGTAGATTCTGATAACTCACTTCTCCAACACGCTGAGGCGAACGAAAATTCAAACCATCCGATGCTACAAACTCACGCAATGAATCAGCGTCCAATTCAAATAAATAATCCGTTCCACTAAATGTTCCGTTAATTAATTTGGGGCTGTGACGATCTGTCACCTCCCAAACGAACCCATCGGTCTGTGGTAATTCAGCGAGTGAATATTCAGCAACGTTCCCTATCCCTACTGAAGAGGTATCTCTAAAATTGAACTGCGTCTCTGTAAACTTCAATGATCGACGGGCATTCAATAAAACACGATCCAAATATGTGAGTACATCTGGAGAATTTCTTACGATAGATATGTAGACAGGAATGCTTGATGATGGGCTATTCAATGTCATCCAATTAACAGACCTTCCGTAATCAGAACCAACGGGTAAAACTCCGCTATACAGCTGAGTACCTCCAACACTGTAGGTTTGCGATGTTCCATTGCTATCACTCCCACTTGAGGCAAGAGAAGCTTCTATTAAGGCAGGACTGGAATTATCAATATCAGGAACACTAAAGGTAACTGTACGTTGTAACTGTGAGTCAAACAACTCACCATACCAACGCTGCCCTCCATTCACCAAAGACACCGCGTCTTGTTCGTGTACATCATAATACGAATATGTATTGACAGCATGCGTTACTGGGTTCACAGAGGATGCCTGTGTCGATATTCGGTAAGGGACATCTGCAGAATTTATATTAATGAAGTAACAAGCAACGTCCGAATATGGATTCCTGTCCTGATCAAATCCAAGGTCTCCATTTGGATACCACCTATGTGGTCCCCAACCGTAGAACAATATATAATCATCATCATCAAAGCTTCCGTCTCCTTCACCAACTACCAATATTGCATTCTTTGCTAAATCGTCAGTTCTTGGAACAGAGTTTAACTCAGGTAACCGACCATCCCCATTTCCATAAATATTAATATCCTGAGGATTCAGGTTTTCAACATCTATTCCACATGATTCAAGAAAAGCCTTATCGATTTTATGAATTCCATCTTCCGAAACAGAAATTTTATACCAAAAACCTGATCCATTTTGCAATGCAGAATTAGCTACAAAGTCTTTTTGATACACATTTTGTGTCGGTTCTCCCTTTTCGTAATTTATTTTAAAACTAATAATTCGGTGAATTGCGCTCCCAACTTTCACAAATGGAAATAAATTTAACACTATGTGTTTTTCTGTATTTGCTGTAGAAAGTGATAATTCATAGTCCAATTCTCCTACATTTATGTAGTTTGAATTGAGGTATGATTGCTCTATTTTTGTTGCTGGTTCAGTTGAAATTAAGGCCAAAGAAAGATCGAAATTCGCATTAGCCCTAACCCGCTTAGACCAGTAGTAGTTGGGCTTCTTACCATCCAACGTCTGCCCTTCAATTGAAGGTACTCGAATCTCTTTATCCCCTTGCCGGTATATTTTTTCTTTTTGCCAGTTTAAAATAATAAGCTCTTCACTTTGACTATAAACATTGTTCAGACTAATACACGCAAGAAATAGTATTAAGCTCTTGCCGCTCCATCTGATAAGGGATTCTGTTTTCATAAGGTAAATATCAATCATTCGTTTGACTGCACAAAAAAACGTAACAAATCTTTGATTATTATACATCAAATCGCAATATTTGTAACTTTATTCTCAGAATGCCGTTATTGTATACTTAAGAATAAGACTATAACCTAAGTAATGAAAGGACTTAAACGATTATTTATACTTGGTGTGCTTTGCTTCACAGCGAACTCTGCATTTTCACAAGACCCTCAGTTTACGCAGTTCTACGCTAACCCGATTTATTTGAATCCAGCTTTTGCAGGATCTCATGGTTGTCCTCGGTTTGCAATGAACTATAGAAATGAGTGGCCAAGTTTGACAGGAAACTACGTTACCTATAGTATGTCCTATGATCAATACTTTAAAAATATCTCGGGAGGTATTGGAGTAATTGCTACACATGACCAACAAGGAACAGGAACTATTTATACTTCATCACTTGGTTTGGTTTATTCATACCATTTAACTGTAAACAGAAAATTCTCAATGCTTTTTGGTGCCAAAGCGGCAATGACCAATAAATACTTGGATTGGGATAAATTGACATTTGGTGATATGATTGATCCACGAAGAGGATTTATCTATCAAACAGGAGATGTTCCTAGAGGTGGCTCACGTTACTTCTTTGATGCATCGGCAGGAATTGTTGGATACAGTAAGCATTTCTTCTTTGGTGTTGCAGCCAATCACTTAAACATGCCAAACGAATCAATGATCGTTGGTGAATCGCGTTTACCAATGCGTTTTACAGGACATGCAGGTGCGGAAATTGTTTTAGGCGGAAAGTCTCAATACAAGAACAAGACTTCCATTATGCCGAACATAATCTACCAGTACCAGAATGGATTTCAGGAATTGGCATTGGGTACATATATTAAGTATGGAGTATTTACAGCAGGAGCATGGTATCGAAATAGAGATGCTTTTATCTTGTCAATTGGAATTAATACAGGTAAATTTAAAATTGGATACAGTTATGATGTAACTGTGTCAAAACTGAACAACGGAGTATCAGGGGGATCACACGAGGTTTCTCTTGGACTTAACTTAAACTGTAAAGACAAGCCAACATCGTTTAGAACGATTTCTTGTCCATCTTTCTAGAAAGGTGTAACTATTTATTTTTAAAGCGTTGTAAAGATTGAATTTTGATAGAAAATAAGATGAAAACGAAAACAAATAATATGCGATTATTCAAATTTTTAGCTGTTGCTGTGGCAGGAGCTTTTATCGTATCTTCTTGTTCAAGAGAAGCTTCCAGTAACACTGGCTGGGATTACAATAATCCAAAACAAGGTGGATTCCAAAAGGTTCCGTTCCTTGACCAAGAAACTGGACCAGGTCTATTACTAGTTGAAGGTGGTACTTTCACAATGGGTAGAGCGGAACAAGATGTAATGTTTGACTGGAACAATCGTCCAGCAAGAGTTACTGTTTCTTCATTCTACATGGACCAAACGGAGGTTACAAACTTCCACTGGTTGGAATACCTTTACTGGATCAAGCGTGCATACAATGAAACGTATCCTATGGTGTACAAAAATGCACTTCCTGATACATTGGTATGGAGATCAAAATTAGGATTCAATGAAAAGTATGTTGAATACTACTTACGTCACCCAGCATACAGAGACTACCCTGTTGTAGGTGTATCATGGCTACAAGCTAATGATTACTGTAAGTGGAGAACAGACCGTGTAAATGAATACATCCTGATTCGTGAAGGTGTATTTGCTTTCAACGTAGATCAGCGAGATGAAAACACGTTTAACACGGATGCATACTACGTAGGTCAATATGAAGAAGGATTGGTTAAGAATCTTCAAAACCTTAACCCTTCGGCTGTAAACGGTAAAAAATTAGGCACACGTCAGGTAATTATGGAGGATGGTATTCTATTGCCACGCTACCGACTACCAACTGAAGCTGAATGGGAATTTGCAGCTTATGGATTGATTGGGAATATTCAAGAAGGAACTGAGAACATTAGTGATCGTAGATTGTATCCATGGAATGGACACTGGGTACGTCAGGATGAAGCTCAATTTACTGGACAGATTCGTGCGAACTTTGTTAGAGGACGAGGTGATTACATGGGAGTTGCTGGAGCTCTAAACGACGGTGGTGATGTAACTACTCCTGTTGAGTCTTACTGGCCAAATGATTATGGTTTATACCATATGGCTGGAAATGTTTCTGAATGGGTATTGGATACCTATCGCCCCCTGACTAGTGAAGATTATGATGAATTCCGCCCATTTAGAGGAAATGTATTCAAAACAAAATTATTGAACAACGAAGGAAGTGTTGAATTGAAAAACGCACAGATCCAATACGATGTTCATGGCATGAAAGAATACTTGAATGAATTTGAGCGTGTTCGTTTCCAAAGAGTTTCTGCTGAACGTCACGATCCAAATGACACTGTAGTTCCTGTTGGACTTGCTGCTAATGTTCAGTCAAGAAACCCGTCAAGAAGAGGATATGCTCCAGACCCATTCTATGTATCACACGGAAAGGTTAAGGATTCTATCGAATTAGAATTGTTAAGAGCTATCAACGAAGTTATTGACTTAGCGATTGTCTACAAGAATGATTTCCATGACATTGAAGCTTCTGCTTTAATTCAAGACAACTTGTTTGACGGAATCTTCGCTGACGAAATAAGAACAGGTCCAGATGGTGAAGAGTATGCATTTGAAGTAATTTCTATGTTACGTGATGGATTCAATGAATTCATTCTTGACACTCCTGGAAAGCTTAAGTACAGAAATGTAACTGAGGAAGAAAACATCGGTCGTTTGAACTACCGTAAAGATGATTACATCAACTACCTTGATGGTGATATCGAAAGCTCTATCTTCTATGATAACGATGAGCGCAAGAATCACATTAATCAGGCTACACGTGACCCAAATCTTGTAATGTATCAAGATGAGCACGAGCAGTATGATTTGAACGGTGTGCAAGTGAAGCCGGGTGGTGAAGACAGAACATCATGGCCAACAACATTGGTTTCTGATAAATCAAAAGTGTACAAAGGTGGATCATGGAAGGACCGTGCATATTGGTTAGTTGCAAGTAACAGAAGATTCCTTGACGAAGATAAGTCTACTGATGCAATTGGATTCCGTTGCGCAATGGATAGAGTAGGATCTCCTACTGGCTTCAACTACGGAAGAAAGAAAAAGAAGAAAAAATAGACTTATGCTTTCACTGAAGCTTTAGCAGAGGTGCAAACACTTAGTCGTTAATAAATTGATGAAAGCCCACTCTTAAATAGAGTGGGCTTTTTTAATTTTACCACATGGACAAGGATTTATTCGAACTCTTTTACACATCAACTGGAATATGCACAGATACACGCGCGATTCACGACCGATGTTTATTTATCTGCATTCGCGGAGAAAATTTCGACGGTAATAAATTTGCTAGCAAAGCACTGGAAGAAGGTGCCCAACATGTAATTCTGGATAATTCTGATTATTTCATTGATAATGGAAAGATGACTCTCGTAGATAATAGTGTCCAATACCTGCAAAATCTAGCTAATTTTCACCGCAACAAATTCGACATCCCAATAATTGGAATAACGGGCAGTAATGGAAAAACAACGACCAAAGAGCTAATAAATGTGGTTCTCTCTAAAAAATACAAGGTTCTTGCAACAGAAGGCAACCTCAACAACCACCTTGGTGTACCCTTCACCCTACTCAGATTAACTAACGAACATGAAATTGCCATCATCGAGATGGGAGCTAATCGTTTCAAGGATATTGAAGAACTCGCTGAAATAGCAGAACCAACCCATGGTATCATCACCAATATAGGAAAAGCTCACCTGGAAGGCTTTGAGAGTTTTGAAGGCGTCTTAAAAACAAAGAAAGAATTGTACGAAGCGGTTGAAAAAAAAGGGGGCAAAATCATCATTAATGTGGATGACACCATTCTTACTGATGTAGTTCCAAAAGGAATTGCTTCAACTTCCTATGGAGTTTCTGATTCTGCAGATGTTCGTGGAGAACTGATTGCACTTACGCCATTTGTCCAAATGAAATGGTCATCTGATGATTATAGCTCCAAGGATTTGTCGACACATATGGTCGGAAAGTACAATTTCTTTAATTACTTGGCAGCTGCAGCTTTTGGAGTTGAATTCAACGTCCCCTCTCCCCTGATCTCTGAAGCAATTGAGGAATACGTGCCAACAAATAATCGCTCTCAAGTCAAAGAAACAGGCAATAACATCTTAATTCTGGATTGCTACAACGCAAACCCCACAAGTATGACCTCTGCTTTGGAAAGTTTCGCCATAAGCGAGCACCCTTCTAAAATTGTGATTCTTGGGGACATGAAAGAACTCGGTAACGAATCAAACCTAGAACACCAAAAAGTTGTACAGCAACTTGAAAAATTGGGAATTCTGGGTTATACAATAGGTGAAGAATTCAAGAAAATTGAGTCTGACAATATCCTCAATAGGTTTTCGACTACAAATGAGTTTATTGATTACCTTAAAGGCACACCAATTCTAGATCGCTTAATTCTACTCAAAGCATCACGCAGTATTGGACTAGAAGTATTGGAAAACTGTCTATAAAGACTAATCTTTCAAAATATTTCTCGAAATAACGATCTTCTGAATTTCTGAAGTTCCCTCGTAGATTTGAGTAATTTTCGCATCGCGCATAAGTCGTTCCACATGGTATTCCTTAACAAATCCATAACCACCATGAATTTGAACAGCTTCAACGGTTTGTTCCATTGCAACTTTCGAAGCGTATAATTTAGCCATTGCTCCAGACTGATCGTAGTTTTTACCAAGATCCTTATCGATAGCTGAACGGTACACAAGCATTTTTGCAGCTTCAATTTCAGTAGCCATATCAGCTAACTTAAATGCGATCGCTTGATGTCTTGAAATTTCTTGTCCAAATGCCTTTCTCTCCTTTGAATAAGCTAATGCCAATTCGTAAGCTCCACCAGCAATCCCTAAGGCTTGAGAAGCAATACCAATTCGACCACCCGAAAGCACCTTCATCGCAAACTTAAATCCAAATCCGTCCTCTCCTATTCTATTTTCTTTGGGAACTTTCACATCGTTGAATAACAATGTATGCGTATCACTTCCGCGAATACCCAATTTATCTTCTTTTGCACCAACGATAAAACCATCCATTCCTCGCTCGACGATAAAGGCATTAATACCTCTATGTCCCGCCTCTACATTCGTTTGAGCAATAACTAAATAAACAGATGCCGTTGAACCGTTCGTTATCCAGTTTTTTGTACCGTTTAACAAATAGTGATCACCTTTATCGATAGCCGTTGTACTTTGTGATGTTGCATCGGATCCAGCTTCTGGCTCAGACAAACAAAAAGCTCCAATCTTCTCACCTTTTGCCAATGGAACCAAAAATTTTTGTTTTTGCTCTTCTGTTCCGTACTTCTCAAGGCCCCAACACACAAGCGAGTTGTTCACTGAAAGACAAACTGAAGCTGAAGCATCCACTTTTGAAATTTCTTCAATTGCCAGCGCATATGATAACGTATCCATTCCAGAACCTCCGTACTTCGGATCAACCATCATTCCTAAAAAACCTAATTCACCGAGTTGTTTCATTTCCTCAATGGGGAAACGTTGTTCATTGTCCCGCTCAATCACACCTGGTTTTAAGACATTCTGTGAAATCTCTAGCAG
>CAJQJL010000038.1 GCA_905478665.1 uncultured Flavobacteriales bacterium | reverse complement strand
ATGATCAGTTGTTTAGCATCGTAAGTAGTAGTTCCATAGTCTATATTGTGGTCGTCCCAGGAATACATCCAGATGCTTGGACCCACTGAAAAATCAAGAAAAAAACGATTATTATCAGAAGCTTGTTTTTTTGTTTCACCTTCTTGCGAAAAGAGCAAATAACCCATCAAAACAAATACACACGTAGCGACAGTGGATAGATAATTTTTAGTCATCCACCGAATATAGTGTTTTTGCCAATTGTCCCTGCTGCGTGCTGAGCGAATCGAGCTGAGCATAGTCGAAGACAAAAAAATCCCCTCCATTCCTGAAGGGGATCACATCGAGTCTAGGTCTGTAGCCTGAGGTTTTACATTGAGCATGTCGAAATGCTCTCGATGACTACTCCTCATAGCCTCCCTCATTACTGAAACCATGTCCATCATCCGATGATCCCTTGTCTCTGCGTTTTCCATTGAAATCCACGATATGACGTGCATCAAAGTACTTTGCAATGAAACCTGGGTTTTCCGCACGGAAAACTTCCATGATACGGTCCAGTTGACCTGTGAGCAATGCATCGATTTCGCTCACTACGCGGTCCATGGCAGCCGTTGCACGTTTGCGCTCAAGAATAGCCAAACGTGGTTTTTGCACCATTGCCGAATAGCTGGAAACCATTGCATGCAAGTGATCGATGAACGCTTGATCCAATCCGAAATCGGACAGACTCGCACTGTGCTCGTTAACGTCTGCCAGCAAGCTGTTCAAACGCGTAACACGCAACATAGCGTTTCCTCTGAACCATTCCGTTTTAGAATGCAAGTTGCGTCCAAGCAACTCAATGTCGCCAATTTTCAAGGCCAACGCACTCAAAGTTTTACCTGCAACAAGTGCAAGTGCAACAACCTTGTCCAGTGTGTCCGCTTTGTTCTTAGCGACTCCAGTCACCGCTGATTCTTGAATCAGGGCCTGCTCCTTTAAGAGCGAGAGTTTTTCGGTAAAGGACGTGTGCGCCTCCACAAAGGCAGGCGTTTGGTCCCAAACCGACAGATACTGTGCACATACGGTAGAAACCGTGTTGTACATCTTAATCTTATTCGTGATTTTGTTTTTCATCACTTTTAGATTTTGGTGGTAGGTCTTCACCGCCAAGCACTTTGCTTTTGATCTTAACCCACCGGTTTATACTACTGAATACTACACTGAAACCGTGCCAAAGGTCAATTCCAAATGGTAAAAAATGTTATGCACACATACTTTATTGAGTAAACGGTAGTTCAGAGCATGTAAACGGTAGAAACCAAGCCAATTGTCTGAGCGTTCAACGCATGCGTACAAGGTGAAAGAAAGGAGAGTACGCACTGTCCAATGGGATAGTACAAGGTGTTAGACGCATCCGTACAAGGTGTTCAGCGCAGGTGTACGATGAGTTCAAGGGTATTGGATAAGGACGCAGACGCATCAGTAAAAGGGAGAAAAAGCATTCGTACGTGAAGTCCAACGCACGTGTCTCTGAGTTCAGTGTTAGGGTACGCACAGTCCCAAGTGTGCTGACGTTCATCTCAAGGGGTGCGTATGTAGCGGACAATTCATGCGTACAAGCGAGAAGATTGTATCATCCAATCGGGTTGACGAGGTGTGACAAAGTGCACGGCGACTGCATACACGGTATCAGAAAGGTTCAGGTCTGCCGTAAACACGTTTCGCAAAGCGAAGCACCAAACGACGGCGCTTTAAATTGAGTAGTAAGAGCAGCGCACTGGAATCCGCAAACAATGGACGAAGCCTAAGGATCGCAGACATTGTTCCTGCGTTCTTTTCGCGCCTGGCATATTGCTTTCGGTACCAAATCATCAAAATGGAGCTGGAATTCGGAGCTGTTTGAGCCGAGCCTGTCGATGGTGAGTTCTTCGAATTCGTGGAATGTGATGCTACTTGGTGAAAGCAGCATGCAGCGCTAGACCTACCAGCTCTAACGTTTGTCTTCCAGAGCTGTGCTTTGTCTTGTTACTTTTTCCGGGCAACTTAGCGAAGCGATCTCATAAGCGAAGCGCATAATGGGAAAAAGTAAGGAATAACACCTATGCAAAATCTCAGAAAATAAAAAATGAATTATCTTTCCTCTATGAAATCTCCTTCCTCCCCAATTAACTTCCAGTGCGGAGCTGTTATGAAAAACAGCTTTATGCTGGCACCACTAACCAATCAGCAAAGCCATGAAGACGGTCGGCTTTCAGAAGATGAACTGCATTGGCTCTCCTTGCGGGCAAAAGGCCAATTTGGTCTTGTAATGACCTGTGCTTCACATGTGCAAGAAGTAGGAAAAGGATTTCCTGGACAACTCGGAATCTTTTCAGATGCGCTTATGCCGGGTCATAAAACCCTAGTGGAAAGTATTCAGAAATACGGAAGTCTTGCCGTTCTCCAATTGCACCATGCCGGTATGCGCTCACCACATGAAGTCATTGAAGGATCGCCAGTGTGTCCCTCAGTAAATGCGGAATTGGGTGCTCGGGCTTTATCACTGAAAGAAGTAGAACAATTGCGCGATGATTTTATCAGCGCAGCGATAAGGTCACAAAAATGTGGCTACGACGGAGTTGAGGTGCACGGAGCTCACGGCTACATTCTCACGCAGTTTTTAAGCGCAGAGATCAATTTCAGGACAGATTACTACGGAGGAAGTTTGGAAAACAGAGCCCGCTTGATGTTTGAAATTGTAGATGGCATCCGCGAGGCATGTGGCAATCAATTCCTAGTGGGAGTGAGGCTCTCACCAGAAAAATTCGGGATGGATCTACTGGAAATAAAACAAGTATGTCAACAACTCATCGATGGTGGTAAAATTGACTTTCTCGACATCTCACTCTGGGATTCATTTAAACAACCAGAAGAAGAACAGCATCAGCACCTTTCACTGTTAGAGCATTTCACAAACCTCGATTTAAAGCAAGTGAAACTTACCGTAGCAGGAAAAATTGGGAGCGGCAAAGATGTACAACGCATATTGGATGCAGGCGTAGATTTCGTTACCATAGGACGGTCTGCAATTCTGCACCATGATTTCCCCGTCAAGGTAATGGAGAACCCTGATTTTGTGCCTGTTGCAACACCTGTAACGAAAGCTCACCTTCGCAAAGAAGGATTGGGAGAGGCTTTTATTGATTATATGGCAAAATGGCCAGGTTTTGTGGAGACTTAGCAGGCTTAAATTCCTCCCCCTTTGTCCCTTTGGTCTTCAGAAGCAATGCTTCCTCTCCTCCAAAGGGGGAACTTATTCTTGGTGTCCTCGAGGGTTTTACTTATTGTCCTCCCCCTACCCCCCTCCAAAGGGGGAACTTATTCTTGGTTAAAAAAGTATCCCAGTAAATTATAATCCAAACAAAAACTTAGGAACTCCTCCTTTGGAGGGGGACGCAAGGGGGAGGATCATTCATTCTTCAAAACATATATCGCATGAACAATTCGTTCATTCACCCTATCGATTTCATTCAACACCTCTCCTTCAGAAAATCGAATGACAGAATATCCTAGAGCTTCTAATCTGTTTTGTCGATATCGATCATACTCCCCACTATTGAAATGAGAACTCCCATCAATTTCCACGATTAAACCTATTTCCTGACTAAAAAAATCAACGATGAAATGATCAATTGGACGTTGACGTTTGAATTTTACGCCTTTTTGATTTCTACTTAAAAGAGATTTCCAAATGAATTTCTCTGCTTTTGATGTACTCGTTGTCCGAAGTTCATGAGCCTACTTCTTTAAAGATGGGTTGTAGTGGTTGTTCATGGTTGGATTTCTATTTAAGATAATGAAAATATCTAGTAGTTCTGTTTATCCCTTCGACAGTCCTCCCCCTACCCCCCTCCAAAGGGGGAACTTATTCTTGGTTAATAAAGTATCCCAGTAAATTATAATCCAAACAAAAACTTAGGAACTCCCTCTTTGGAGGGGGCTGGGGGGAGGATAATAGAACCTAAGGCAAGTCATATTTAACGAAGTACTTTATACTTACCTTAGCACCTAATCAATAAAGCTACACTATGAGTTTAAAATTTACCCTAAGTGTTGTTGGGATTGTCCTAGCAACAGTGTCTTCGGCACAAACGATTTCAACAACAGGCAGTCTGAATCAAATTCGATGGAAGCACCAATCGCGCGTTCTGGACAACGGAAATGTACTTACTTTCGGAGGAAGTGATGCAATTGCTCCAGGAACGTCAGTAGCCTACAATACAAGCGAGTTGTACAATTCAACGACTGGTACATGGTCGAGCGCAGGAACAATGAATTCAATTAGAGAAAGCTTTGCATCGGCCAAACTTCCAAATGGATCTATATTAGCCATCGGAGGAAAAACCTCTTCTGGGATAAACTATATCACGTACTCGTGTGAGCTTTACAATCCAGCAACAGATACATGGACGTATACCGACAGTATGGCTTTTCCAAGATTCAATCATGCAGCAGTTGTGCTTCAAGATGGGAAAGTGTTAGTTGCGGGTGGTTATGGAACGACGAACAACGCTGAAATTTATGACCCAGCAACAAACACTTGGTCACTCACATCGGCAATGAGTTACACACATAACGATGGTATTGCAATGACCCGTTTGAGCGATGGACGTGTACTTGCAACAGGTGGAGACGGATTGCCTTCCGCAGATATCGCGGAAATTTACGATCCCAATACCGATACTTGGACTTCCTTACCAGCTATGACAATGGGACGTGATCATCATCAAATGATCACACTCAACGATGGTCGCGTGCTAATTTATGGAGGCGACGTTTCTTTCTCTACGACGACCGAATTGTATGACCCCGTAGCAAATACCTTCACAGCAACTGGCGACGCAGATCAGGATCATGCTTGGTGCCCAGGTGTAAAGCTTACTGATGGTAGAGTATTGGTGTATGGACACGGAGATTTTTTCTCTCCTACAGATACAAAGGTGATTGAGATATACAATCCAGCAACTGGAACTTGGTCTAGCCCAGCATATTCTCAGGTCGGCTCAAGTGCTTATCAAATGGTTGTGCTGCAGTCTGGTCAAATCCTTATTGTTGCAGGAAACATCCAAACAGGAGGAGGAGCTTATTCAACTTGTTGGTTAATTGGCGGTGTTATTGGCGTTGGAATAGAGGAAAATGAGCAGAGTTTGGTAGATTTCAAGGTTTATCCAAACCCAGCAAATGAATCTATTTTCGTAGACGTGAATACTGAATTGAATGGATTGGTTCTGCACGCTGATATTATTGATTTGTCTGGAAATGTGGTTAAAACGATAAACCATCTTGACTCAGGAATAAATGCTATCGGAGTAGAAGGACTTTCGGAAGGAATGTATTTGCTTTCCCTTTATAATGGAACTACACACTACAGCAGCACACGCATAGTTATTAAATAATAACTGATTGAAAGAATTAAACTCGTACTCGAAAGGGTACGAGTTTTTTTTGTGCCAATAGTGGTAGTTTGTTTTAACGCTCTCCAACTTCCTGGTTTGTTCAAGCAAGCGAATCGAGAGAAGAATGGACGAACGAATAATACCTCAATCCCTATAAATAATCACTCCTTCCAAACAATTGATCAAATCCATGCTTATACATGTAAACTATTTAGATCTTTGATTTGGAAGAAATGACGAAATAGAATTAACCAAAACCGTCGCTATGAACATCAAAAACGCATTACTCATCTGCATTGGCATCACGTTCGGATCTGCAGTTCACGCACAATACGATTACGCGGATCATCGAATTATTCACTACGACTTTGTATTTAAAAAAGGAAGCAAAGAAGTGCTCTATGGAGACAAGGTTATATTTAGAGCAGAGCCGTCGGTAAATGCACGTGCACTCGATACACTCTCGATCGGAACGCAGATAACCATTGTTGAAGAAACAAACGAAACGATGATGCTCAATGGCTTGCAATCAACCTGGTATAAAGTTAAGCGTGGCCGAAAAACAGGCTATATTTTAGGTGGACTGATAGCGCTTGATCATGCAGAAATACAAGGTGATTCGTACCTTGTTACCTACGCTGGAGGGGAAGAAGATTACATGCGAAAAGCTCGGTGCAGAGTATTAAAACCGAACGGAGATTTTTATGGGCATGAAGTAGACTTGGGTACAAGTACATTTTACATTGAAGCTTTCGACAACAAGGGGGTAAAGGGTGTAGAGAACATGTTGACGGTGAACCTTCTTGCAGAAGCGTGTGGAGTAGACGGCGGATCGACCTATCTATTCAACGATGGCGAACGACTGATTGAAGCCATTCACGCAGCAAGCGTTGGTGATGGCGGGTTTTGGTTTAATGAGGCCTTGATTTTCCCGAACGAAGAAGAAGGAATCGAGGGGTATATTCAATATGAGCGGGAAATAGGCGAACCCATGAACGACGATTACTCCTGGTCGAGGTCTGTTGTAAACAACGTCCTCTTGAAGTGGGAGAATGGAGCGTTAGCACCCAACGTTAAAGAATTGGATTTTGGGGATTAATAATTGTGATTCTTATCTCCACCTCTGTCTCAATACTGAACATGTTTATAAGAAATGAAGTCACATCAACGTGAACCGTTTGCAAGTGATAGTGAATCGCAGTTTGGATTTGCGTCTGACCAACGGGAAGAAGTCGCATGAAGAACAATGCGATTCGCGGTGCGAAGCAATCACCTAGCAAAAGTTCTAGATTTTTTGTTTCTTTTTCAGCGATGGAAAAAGAAAAGAAGAGAAATAATAAAGCTTCCATAAACCACTCCCCCTTTAGAGGAGAGAAAGCATTGCTTGCAAAGACCGAAGGGAAAAAGGAGGATTAAAAAAAAGCGACTGTCACATCGTGTATAACAGTCGCCATTGATAGTATAGTTGATCTCCTTACATCGTCTCTTTAACAGAAACAATTTTTCCATCTTCCCAGCAAATTGTATAGTAATTCTCAATTGCACCAGCAATGCATGTTAGTGAGTAACAATTACCATCTTGAGCAGTTATCTCAGGACTCTTTAGGTCGTAGAATCCCATATCATGATCCGTTACACCACTGTTAGCTCCATATTTAGTCAAACCACCTGTAATACCATCAGATGTTCCATCAATGGAAGCGACAAAATCTGCCATCTCTGCTGAAATTTCCAGTGTAGCTTCTACTTCCTCTTCTGACTCGTCGTCGCCAAACATCTGTTCAAATTCAGCGTCCAACTCTGCTTCCATTTCATCCAATTCTGCTTGACTCGGCCCACATGCCGTTAATAAAAGTCCAAATGCGATTGCGAATACACCAATAAATTGTTTTTTCATAGTAATAGGTTTTTGATTTAAGTGAGCAAGTTAGAGAATGTTCTCGAAGAAAAGACTGATTAAAATCATCGATGAACATATTTCGTGAACGAGCATGAATTGCTTCCAAACGCCGAATGAAGAAATGAAGTCGCATTAACCCGAACCATTTGCAAGTGATAGTGAATTGCAGTTCGTAATTGCGTCTGACCAACGGGAAGAAGTCGCAGATAAACAACGATCTAATACACAACAATCCGCTTATGCTGAGCTCCCTTATCTCCATACAACACAGCGATATATGAACCAGCAGGCAGAATCTGCGACGCAATTCCAACATTCGAAACATCCAAACGCGCAAACTCCTTTCCTGAAAGATCAACGATTGAAAGTCGCGTGTTGTCCGTTGAGAAGGTAAAATTCACGATGCCGTCTGAAGGGTTCGGATAAATCTCGAATGTCGAAAGATTCGTTTCTTCCGTGCCTAAAGTGGGTAGACAGGTGTAGGGATCATTGCTCACTATGTTCCATGCAATTTCTTGCATCATTTGTGCTTGCGCTAGTGTCGGTGCGTCAAATGGCCAGCCGGCAGCCGCAAAGGTTTCGTTCGTCAAACCAACAGGACTTTGTCCAAAGATCGTTGCATAATGAACGCAAGCAACCAAATAATAGGTCATTTCCGTAGGGTGTATGGTAGCAACAACTGTATCGTTTGGGTCGAAAAGATCACCCCAATTGGTAATGCTCGGAAAGCTCCCTGCTATAACCGAGTCCGTCATCGCTTCAAATGCCTTTGCGACAGGAACTAAACACACTTGTGAACCAGGGTTGACCAATCCCACGGAATCTGCCACCTGTTCCCAAAGCGGGCGCATGTCAGCATTCAATTGTACCCAAGTAGCATGAGGTGTAGGTCCTGTAAAATCAACTTCATTGTGAAACTCCATTAAGTAAATCCGAGCGTTCGCGTTTCCCTGCTTCGCTAAATCGTGAAAATTGTCGACAGACTGCACAGAGGTCAGGTCGCATCCCCATGGACTCGAATAAATAACTTCTTCAATGGGAATCTGCTCGGCCAGCACAACGACATCGTATCCAGTGGGTAACTCTATCCACGAGTCTGTTCCACCTTGAGGAGTTGCATGATCGTTCCATTGCGTGCTTAAACAAGTGCCCCCGATAAATTGGTAATTGTAATCATACGTTAGAATTCCGGCGTCAGCAGCAAGGTCATTGACCATTTCGCCAACGACCAAATCCCAACCAAAACCGCTATGACCTACGTAATAGGTAGAGTGCTGAGCATGAATGCTGAAACTCAATAGAAAGAGAAATAGGATGGATGTCGTGTATTTTTTCATCTGTTAGAGTGTTAGTATGCTACAAATATCAGCCAGGTTATTTTTAGTAAATTGTAAAAAAGCGACAGGCATCCACTTAGCGTATGATCCACTTCAAGAAATATGCACCAAGCGCTCAACTGGTAGCGTATGTTCAGTACTATTTTGTGTTGGAGATGCGCGAAGGGGAAAAAGGAAGCCAAAGAGACGCAGAAAATTTTTCAACCAATCACCCACAAGGAACCTTTGATTTAATGTTTGCTTTACGCGGTGGAATCCGACTCGTCAATCACAAGGAAGACAACTTCGAACTCAGCAAACTCTTTATTATGGGACAACAGGAAGGCTACTTCAATATCCATTTCCAGCCCAGTTCCCAAATCTTAGGAGTCGTATTTTATGCAGAGAGCTTTTCCAAACTCTTCAACCTACCCCTCGCAGAATTAACCAATACAGGCATCAACGCCGAAGACATATTGAGCGCCCCGTACCAAGAGATTTATCATCAAATGCTTGGCTCAAAAACACACGATGATCGCCTAAAAAGGCTCGATTCATTTATAAGTCATGAGCTATCGAAAGTCGACTTCTCTTTCACAGGCTTCGATAAATTGATTCGAGCAATGCGTCACAATGATGGACAACTTTCAGTTGGAAAAATGGCTGAACAAGCAAATCTCTCCGAACGTACATTGCAGCGAAACATGAAAAACAGTTTGGGAGTTGGGCCCAAGAGCTTTTCAAACATTTTGCGCTTTAAGGAAGTTCTCAGAATACTTAAGCAGCATCCAGAATACGATTGGCAGGATGTTCTCTACCACTGTGGTTATTACGATCAGGCACACTTCATAAAAGATTTCAAACGATACACTGGTAAGACACCGCGCGCATTCCTAGATGACAACGACAACCTGTCCACTTTATTTATTGGTTAACTAATTCTGGCTAAATCCATGAACAATTGGTCAATAAATCCAAATCTAGAAAAGCGTATCTTTGGTAAAACCCAATCAATGAACTATTTACTTGCATCTCTACTCTTTATAGGTTTATCATTTCTATCTGTTGGACAAACAATCAATAACCTAGTTCCCAATCCTGGTTTTGAAGACTATGTAGATTGTCCAATAACTCAGGGGGCAGTTGGAACGTTGGATTTTTGGTCGCCCATTTTAGAAACACCAGATGCTTTCAATGTCTGTTCACCGCTTAATAGCGGATTTGGATATTGGGTTCCACTGAATTATCGAGGGTATCAATATGCTGGAGAAGGTGATGGATATATTGGGATGGTCTGCTACCAAGAGAATGCTCAAAATTTGCGAGAGTTTGCAGGAACAAATCTCATCGATTCACTTGTTGTCGGAGAAACCTATTATACCAGTTTTAAGGTAAACCTGTCGAATGCTCAAAACTCACCTACTGGATCTGTTCAAGTGGCAATTGACCGAGTAGGACTTCACTTATCAACTGCGTGGCCTGGGTACAATTGGTTGACTCTTCCAAATCGTGCGCAACTCTATGCAACATCTGTTATTTCTGACACTGCCAACTGGGTTACTATCAGTGGAAGTTTTGTTGCGGACAGCGCATACGGACATCTGGCAGTCGGAAACTTCTTTATAGATGATTCCTTAACAACAATCGACAACGACGGCCTATCGAATAGCCATACCTATGTTTTCATTGATGACATATACATTGGCAATGATGAGCTCTCAGTCAATGACGTTTCGTTGGAACCAACCATTTCCATTTCACCCAATCCAGTTGTAGACAAGTTCGAGATCAGTTCACTTACAACAGACCATTGGAGCGTGCAAGTCATTGACGATGGCGGTAAAGTAGTTCTCAAGGAAGACTTTTATGGCAATGCCTTTAATGCAAATATTGGCGACCTCGATGCAGGCGTCTATATTATCTCCATTCTTGGAACCTCGGACGTGTTCAACAAACGAATCATCAAACTGTAAGGGTAGAATAGTTTTCATCTTCGAGCAATCACTCCAGCTTGGATTTTTTCTGCCTGCGCTATCGTTTATAGACAGAAGCATTACTACTTCTCTTTTTTATTCAAGAAAATGGACAGAAACATACTTCAATTCGTACTTTCGCGCCCATGATTCCGAAAAGTAATTTTCAACTCAAATACATTCTCTTGATCCCTATGTGGGTATTGACTACCCTTGCTTTTGGTCAAACGACCCTCAGCGGAAAAATCATTGATGAATTCTCAAAAGAAGGAGTCGGTTTTGCTTCAGTGATTATCAAGAACAGTGAATCAGGAGAAATTGTAAAGGGTACGAAAGCAGATGTGAACGGAAGCTTTTCCATAGAAACAACTAGGGAAAGCTTTGCCCTTGAAGTACGTTCAATAGGTTATAATACCTTGTTTCTTGACACTATCACCTCGAAGGGAGGTAACCGCGATTTGGGTACATTGACACTTAGCCTGATTGATCAAGCACTGGAAGAAGTTCAGGTCGTGCATGAGAAATCAACCACCGAATTTCACTTAGACAAACGGGTGTTTAATGTCGGTAAGGACATCAGTTCTTCTGGCGCTAGCGCCTTGGAGGTATTGAATCACGTTCCATCCGTTACCGTGAGCATCGAGGGAATTGTTTCCTTGCGAGGCAGCTCTGGAGTCCGACTCCTCATTGATGGGAAACCTTCAGTGATGTCGGATGACCCTGCCAAAGCACTTGGAGGCATTACGGCGGATATGATAGATCGTGTTGAGGTAATTACGAACCCGTCAGCGAAGTATGAATCAGAAGGAACGTCGGGCATTATCAACATTATCTTGAAGAAAGAACAGAAGCGTGGGGTCAACGGTTCCGTATCCGTGAATGGCGGTTGGCCACATAACCACAGTCTGGGATTCAGCCTAAATGCTCGCACGGAGAAGTTCAACATCTTTACACAGATGGGCGCAGGTTACCGA
The DNA here is from genome assembly GCA_905478665.1 of uncultured Flavobacteriales bacterium. Taxonomy (GTDB): domain Bacteria; phylum Bacteroidota; class Bacteroidia; order Flavobacteriales_D; family Crocinitomicaceae; genus UBA4466. The sequence continues at coordinate 5,752 of CAJQJL010000038.1, read as the reverse complement.
TCTCTACCGCGTTATTCTGAATCGAGTAATCAAGACCTGGTCGATAGCATAGAAATTGCCAGCGATGGAGTCAACTACCGCAACGAAATATTTGCAAATATTACATTGGGAACAGATTATTACATTAACAAATTAAACACGATTACGCTCTCTGGTCGGTATGCTTACGAATGGGAACAGCAGCCCTCTGAAACCAATTTTCAGGAAAGAACCTTGTCAGGAGATACGCTTTCCGCATGGAGACGTGAGGAATCAACACAAGCTGGGAACCCAAAATACCAGTACGATTTACAATACAAGAAAGAATTCAAAGACACCTCTGCACATACGCTTGTATTGAGTACGCAAGGCCGCTTCTTCGGAAAAGAGCAGTCTTCAGAATTCACGAACACATCGCTTGTCGGAACAAATGTGTTTACACCTCAACGCACACAAACCAATTTCAAGCAAGCGGATTACATCGGTAAAGTCGATTACTTCCAACCCTTTAAAAAGTACTTCACCTTTGAAACGGGAGCACAATACACGCTAAATGATGTAGGAAATGACTATTCTGTGCAGAACGAAAGCAGTGGGGCTTGGATAGTCGATAGTGCTTTTACCAACAACTTCATTTACAAACAAGGAGTGCTGGGGGCATATGCGAGTGGATCGTATGAAAAGAACAAATGGGGAGCAAAACTGGGCCTGCGTGTAGAGAATACAGACTTGACAACTGAGCTGGTAACAACGAATGTGAAGAATCATCAGAATTATACAAACCTGTTTCCAACGGTTCACACAGCCTATAAATTCTCAAAGAAGATCTCCATGCAATTAGGGTATTCACGTCGTGTATCCAGACCGCGTTTATGGAACCTGAACCCTTTCTTCAACATTTCGAACAACTTCAACATCCGAAGAGGAAACCCGGATTTATTACCAGAGTTCACAGATTCATACGAGTGGATGAGCATCTACGACTTCGATAAGTTTAGTATGAACATTGGGCTCTATTATCGCTATACTACGCAAACGGTAGAGCGTGTATCCATTTTTGAGAACAATGTGAATACGGTAATGCCCATGAACATCGGAACGAGTGATATTATTGGAATTGAATGGAACGCTAAATGGAACGTAGCCAAATGGTTGGGCTTTAACAGCGATTTCAACTTCAATTATTTCAACCGAAAAGGCGACTTCGACGGACAGAATTTTGATTTCACGGGGAACAAGTACACAGGCAAACTCATGATGAAGATCAAGGCTAGCAAAATGCTCGACATCGAATTCACAGGAAACTACGAGTCACGGTTCAAAACCATCCAGGGAGAATCCTTGCGACAAGCATACATGGATGCAGGACTGCGTCTTAAACTATGGAAAGGCAAGGGGGCAATTAGTCTTGGAGCAAGAGACCTCTTCCGATCACGGATCAATCGAACAGTCGTTGACCAACCCGATTATTACCTCTATCAGGAATCTACACGCGGACGTATGCTAACACTAGGTTTCAGCTATGCCTTTGGAAAAGGAGATGCCATATCCTATTCAGGTGGCCGCCATCATTAATAACTCATAACTCCTATCTTTGCCCCATGACCCGAGCAACTCCGTCCGATAAAAAAGTCGCCGTAGAAATAATCACCGAGACCTTCGATCAGAATCCAAGCGTGAACATCGTCATTGGTGAAGGGGGAAACCGCAGGAAGAAAATCAGTCGTTTGGCAGCGTATGCCTTTATGAAAGCATTGAATAGAGATGGAGCATACCTTTCTGAAAACCGTAAAGGAGCTGCACTTTGTTTTCATTCCGACAGTGGTGGATTTAGCATCAAGGAAATTTATTACGAAGCACGCTTTGCCGTGGCGATACCTATTCAAAAGGTGGTACAAACGCTCAAGCGTGAATCCTACATTAAGAAGAACCGCTACAAAGGAAAACACCTCTATTTTTGGTTTCTAGGCGTCGAAAAAGGAGGAGGACAGGCGGTGTTTGAGTTGAGAGATCACCTCTTCGCCCTTTCTAAAAAAGAACAACTCCCCATTCTACTCGAAACCTCCGTTCCGCGAAACAGAGAAGTTTATGAACGCTATGGCTTTAAGGTATACCACACCTGGGATGATTCAGGCGGTGGCAATGCCCTCTGGTTCATGATGCGCGAAAGTTAATGTTGTTTATACCGTGGTCTTCGAGAGCCTCAGACCACGACTGAAGTATTACCTTGAGCTGAACCCTGAGGCTCTCGAAGGGAGAAGCGCCCGTGATCATAGCTCTGTACGCTGAGCAAGAAAAGCCTCGCTTTTGAAGAAACGAAGCGAACAGCTAAGACCACTTTTTCTCAAACCAATCTGCGCCGCTTCCAATTAATTTTCTAACTTAATATTCCACAATCCGATGAAGATGAAAGCACTACTGCCAATTTTACTACTTGCCGTCCTTGGTGTTTCCTGTGCAAGTCATAAAGAAGTTGAAAAGAACATGGATACGATTCAAATAACACCAGATAGAGACACATATGAACTAACAGTCGGGCAGAAGATTTATTACGCTGGAACAGTGCACGGATCCGTTGGTATTCAAAAAGAATGTAATTCAGCGGATGAAGCTGTGCTGAAATTAATCGACAAAGATTTTAAATACGCCAAACCATTGGTTGAAGGAGAAACGGGTGGAGATCGCGCAACCGAGACCTATACATTCGAAGCCGCTTCGGAAGGAAAAACAACAGTGACCATAGAAGATTGGTACCGTGGTGATCTGGAGTCGACACGCAAAATCAACATACATGTCTCCAACACACCTTAAGAATTTAAGACTACCCAATCCATGAAAGTTATCATCGCTACATTCTTGTTGTTCTTTTCCATCTTTGCCACGGGACAGGATTCGACGCGTGCGATTATGTTGCCGTTTCACGGTGTCCCCGATAGAATGCTTGCCGTAAACGGCGAATTTGTATCGATTTTAGATTCCTCTGGAAATACGGTAGTGCCGTACAGCCCACTTGTGGGCAATTACGAAGAGGAATTCGGCTTTGATGAAGTGAGTGGAATTGATTGGTTGTTTGCAGATGTAGATGCTCCTTTTCGGGTGTACGATGAGCAGTTGAACATGGGGGTATATACCGTTGGGGGTCAGCTCATTTTCGATTTCAATTACGAAGAAGTAGTTTGCTTGCGATACTATTCACAGACGGACAGAACTTCTTCCTACGCATTCGCGGTGCGGCATGGCGATCAATGGAAATTGAGAACATCCGATGATAAACCCTTTGGTGAAGATGACGTTTACGAAGAAGTTGTAAACTTCATGGAGTACTATCGCTACCGTCATGTGCTGGCACTGATTAAGGAAGGCAAAGCTAAATTCATGGACTTCACTACGCAGATTTTGTATGACTCCATTCCCGAAGAGGATTATTACGCTACAATGCTGGCAAGAACGACGAATAAATTTGGGTCAATTTCGTATTCAGGTATATTCGTGCATCCTTTTGAATACGATTACCTGGAATATTTCGGCTTCAACGATTCGCTATTAAGGGCAACTAAAAATGAACTCCGCGGTCTGGTAAAAGTTACGGGAGAAGTGCTCATCCCATTCGAATACGATGAGCTTCTTGCAGTATTTGATCCCGACTACTCCAAAAATAAGTTGAAATATCCACCCTATTTTGGGAAGAAGAATGAACTGTTCGAAGTACTGGTCTACAATGATTCTTTGCAGCATTACGAAGTACGCTCTGAGCCACTATTTGTCTCTTACAGGACAAACTATTCACCCAAATATGTTCCAGGAAAGTTTTTGGTAACCGATACAAAAGGAAAATCTGGACCTCTGGTGAAGGATGGAAATATTGTTTGGCGAAAGAAGTTATTTATTGAAGTTGAATAGCCTTTTTAGTCAGTCCAAAAATTGAAAAATCCTTTGTACTTTTAATACTAACTATTCGCACAATCATGAGAAACCTGACTATCTATACCTTTTTGTGTATTTCACTAAGCACCTTCGCACAAGACCTTGTTATTTTTGAGCGAGAAGCTAAAACGGAAGCACTCTTCGATGAAAGCAATCCCAATTCGTTTCTGTCGTTGTTGAGACAAAACGCTGGAGAATTGAATCACTACCGATTGAAAGGAATGGATCCTGATGTCTATGCGAATCTAACGGAAGCAGAGAAAGCAAGTACCTTGCGCTTCGAAGGGCCTATGTCTGATCTGCCACTCGTAGATGATTACGGTGATCCAGTAATTGAGACAATGGCGGATGGTACGCAATACTTTGTATACCCACCACCCGATTCATTATTTATTGATCTTTTCGACATTGATAGTATCGTCTTTACCCTCAATGATGGTGAAGAAAAACCAATGGACCGCTTGAATGAACTTCACTTATGGAAACGATACGAGAGTGGAATGCAACGTGTATTAACACTAGATGCGGCAGTTTTCATGCGCTTCGACGGTGCCAATTTGATTCAGCCCTTGAGCAAAGATCAGAACGATAAGCTAATGGGAGAACCTGATCAAACATCGCTATGGTCAATTATGCGCGATTCCTGCTTAAACCAAATGAAATGGTTTCAGAATAGGCTGACAAACGGGGTCTTTGAAGAACGGTTGGGTTACGCAACCAATTACGTTCAATCGTATTTTCCATTTTCATGGGACTTCTCTTTTTCCCCTGGACTGGCAACGCGGGAGTTGGTGGTCGAGAAACCAGAGTTTAATGCTTATTTCGATTACGAGCGGATTGTTCCATTCTCAATGGATTTAACCAATTCCGTGCGAAGTTATGAGGTAGGTCCGATTGAGCTACAGGGGAAATTTGAGGGTGTGCATTACATCATGACCCAGCACATGGTACCATCAGTTAATGAGTACGGTGAGGAAATATTGGTACTTGACGAAAATGGGATTTATCAAAATGTCTATCCTTCACCCAAAGAAGAATATTTTTTCTTCGAATACAATCCGTCTGTTTTTATTAACGAACGCGTGGTTTGCGACAGCGCTATGAACTGTCAAATCACACCGATAAGCTTGTTGTTTTGTTTAGATGATGGGGGAGAGAAGCCTGAGTTGATTTCTTCAATGTCTATTACGTTTGACGACGATTATGTAGATAGATCTTATTTGAAACCTTTTCTTGCTGACTTTAAGAACGAAGAGTTGTGGACATATCCGAGTTTTGGGCTATTGAAGTCAATGATCAACGATCCTAAGTACAAGAAAACACTTTCCTTCGAAGAATCGACCATTCCATGTGAGCCGTGCGCCAATAAAAAAGGAAAGTATGCGCTATGTTGGAAGGGAAAGCCAGTCACAAAGTACATCTACGACGGTGAACCTTACCAACTTTATGACGGAGCTTTTCAAGTAAGTGTAAACAACAAGAGCTATTTATTGGATGACAAAGGAAGAGAAATCTTTGGCGGCGACATCGATGCGATTTACATAGTGCACGGTTTTGAAGGAACTTATTTGGCACAGAAGGGTGATATGTGGATGATCTTCTCGGAAAGGGGAGAGTACACCTTGCCAATGACATCGATTCCAGATGCCAATATTAAATTCAATCTCGATGGCGATTCTTACGCTGACCTCGATGTGCTTCGTTTTGTAACAACAGATGAAAATGGCAAGAAAGGATTGGTAGACGCCAAAGGAAATCAGTTGATTCCACACCTGTATGAAGATCTCTACGAAGAACAAACCTATGGATTTGAAAATGACGAGTTTGTTGCTTTAACCAGTGCTATTGG
>CAJQJL010000037.1 GCA_905478665.1 uncultured Flavobacteriales bacterium | reverse complement strand
AATCGCTTACTTTCCGATTCACGACCGTTTTTCGAACTTCCGACTCCTTTCTTATGTGCCATCTCGTTTACTATTTATATCCCCTAAAGGACGTAGTTTTTATTTATCTTCTTTCTCAGCTGCATCCTTCTTTGGTGCTGCTTTTTTAGCTACTGGCTTCTTTGCCGCTGGCGCTTTCTTTGCTGCTGGCTTCTTCGCCTCAGCTTTAGGGGCATCATCTGCCTTAGCTTCAGCTTTCTTAGCTGCTGGTTTAGCTCCGCTAGCTTTAATGTCCTTAATCGTTAAAGCTGTAAAGCTCTGACGGTGTCCATTCTTCTTAACGTAACCTTTTCTTCTTTTCTTTCTGAAGACAATTACTTTATCTCCTTTCACGTGCTCTTCAACTTGTGCTGAAACTGAAGCACCTTTTATAGCCGGGGCGCCAAGTGTCACTTTTCCATCGTTGTCAATCAAAAGCACTTTATCGAAATCAATTTTCTTTCCTGCTTCAACATCCAATCGGTGAACAAAGATCTTTTGGTCTTTTTGCACTTTAAACTGCTGCCCTGCTATCTCCACTACTGCGTACATATAGCCTTATTATTTGTTATAATTATCCGAAAATTCGGACGACAAAGATATACTTTTTTATTAACAAAGCAACGTTCACGACTATCTTTCGTGTCAAAATTGATGATTCCAACTTTTCGAAGAATTCACCAAGAATTTCAATCTCTTGCAAAATAGTGCTTTTAGATGTGCTTTACATAGCTCTTGTACCTTCTTTTGTCCCAATAAAGAACTACTGAGGTTTTTTCTGACTTCACAATTTCAATCCCTGGATTTCGAATCATGAATTTCTTCTTCTTATCATTGAAATTGTAAATCCACTTATCGCGATAGACGAACCACGTATTGCACCATGAGATGTCAGTTCCCATTCCTATATCTTTTCCAGCACCAAGAATGTAAACGTTATTATCTCCACGGTTAATGATAGCGACACCGTTCTTCTGACTCAACTTACCTTTTACATAGAAAACAATATCTACGAGCTCATCAGCATTGAAGTCCGCTTCCAAATAAAATGGGTTGATTTCATCCAGAATTTCGTAACTCTTCATGATTTCAGAATTCTCGACTACTTTTTTGGCCCATTCAGGAATTCGCTGTTGAAGTTGTTCCTGATTCAAACTATCAAGATTCTGAGCATTTGTTGCATTTGAGCACGTGATTGAAAGGAACGCAAGTATACAAACACCGATGTTTTTTATAAAAAGTAAATTCATAAGAATGAATCTAATCAATGTCCCTCTCAGATTCATGCCAAACTCGCAAGATTAGTGATTCTTTATACAGGTCTATTCCGTTTAGCCTGCCACTTCGGAAGGTAGTTCGCAGCAAAAATACCACCTAAGACCACAAGCATAGATAACATTTGATTCACGTTGATTTGTTCACCAAAATACAGCCCGATGAGTACAGCAAAAATTGGTATAAGATAGGTTACACTACTCGCAAACAACACAGAAGAAATCGTCACTAATTTATTGAAAATAATAACAGCGAACGCTGTACCAACAATACTTAAAACGAATAAGTAGAGAAGTCCTTCTTTCGCAAATTCATTCGTCCGAATCTCTTCATACACCCCATGTTTCCAGGCAATAAAAACGCTAGGTAGAAAAATTATCAAAAATGACAAAGAGGTAATTTCAAAACTCTTAAACTTCTGCATTGTATACTTGATCGTATTGAGACTAACAGCATAACAAAAGGTAGCTAACACAATTGCGATAATTGGTCCCCAACCACCCGTTGCAGACAAGTTTCTACCTGAAAGCATCAACAATACAACCCCCACAGTTCCTATTCCAACACCAATTAGTTGAATTCTGCTCAATCTTTCACGAAAAACCACAAACCCAATAACCAAAGCAAAAATTGGCGTGAAACTATTCAACATCCCTGCGTAACCCGATGAAATCCCAGTTTCTGCATATGTAAACAAAAAGGCTGGTAGAAAGTTCCCGCAAAAACCAACGGTGGCAAGCAAGACAAACTCCTTTACGGTTTCAATTCTTCGCAAAGCACGAATAGCAAAAGGCAAAAGAACACCCGCCGCAATTAACATACGCATTGATGCCACCTGTACATCCGAGAAAATTTCCTCGCCACCTGAAGTGTACATCGCTTTCTTCATCAGAATGAACGAACTCCCCCAAATGGCCGAAAGCAGCACAAGGTAAAACCAACTTTTAGATTCCTTCGACATGCAGCAAAAGTAAGCTAAAAACGCACATTTACTCTTCATCAAGCAAATTGTGCATAACTGGATAGTTTTCAACATTACTGAAATAAACTACCACTTTCTACCACTTCGTGTATTTATAGTAAAATGCCTATATTTGCTAACTATCTAGAATAAATTAGTGTAACCTTTTTCACTGTTACACGTTTAGATTTATCAACAACAGGAAATCAGGTGGTAAAAAGTGGTAGAATTCAATTATTTTTACCCTTTATTAATTGTCATGGCAGGTTTAGTAGGAGAATATGAGGTGAAATTGGACGCGAAAGGGCGTTTCATGTTTCCTTCCGGTTTACGGAAGCAGCTTCCTCCTGCGAATCAGCGAGATTTCATGTTGAACAAAGGATTTGAGGATTGCCTAACACTTTTCCCACTTGCAGAATGGGAGAAAATCAGTGAGAAGCTTTCTAAAATGAACCTTTTCAAACCCAAAAACAGAATGTTTTACCGCTTATTCCATCAAGGCGCCAAATTGGTCAGCCTCGACAAAGCGGGACGAGCCTTGGTTCCAGTAACACACATGGAACGTGTAGGATTAAAGCAAGAAGCTATGCTCATCGCTTACAACGACAGAGTTGAAATTTGGGATAAATCGAAGTACTTTGAAATGATCGAAGGCTCCATGACAGATTTTGCTGATTTGGCAGATGAAGTAATGGGAGACCTAGATCATGACGAATAAACCAGCATACCATATCCCAGTCATGTTAGCGGAGTGCCTCGATGGACTCCAGATAACTCCGAACGGCGTTTATATCGACGTGACATTTGGTGGCGGTGGACATTCCCGTGCAATTTTCGAACAATTATCTTCTGAAGGGCGACTAATTGCTTTTGATCAGGATCCTGATGCCGCGAAAAACAAATGGGATGCACCCAACTTCGATTTCGTAGCGACAAATTTCGCGTACATCAGTAATCATTTAAGACTTCTAGGAATCGACAAAGTTGACGGTATTCTCGCCGACTTAGGCGTGTCATCTCATCAATTTGATGAAGTTGAGCGCGGATTTTCCATTCGAGGGGAAGCCCAACTTGATATGCGCATGAATCAAAACATTGAGATCACCGCAGAAACAGTTCTACACACCTATTCAGAATCAGAGCTTTTAAGAGTTTTTAGAAGTTACGGTGAAATACCCAATGCGAAAAAATTGGTTCGTGCAATCATAGATACACGCGCGAACGGAAAAATCAAAACAACAACACAACTGATGGAGGCAATCCAGTATTGCGCTCCAAAACACAAAGAACATAAATATTTCGCTCAGGTATTTCAAGCGCTTCGCATTGAAGTGAACGATGAAATGGACGCACTGGAAAGCTTCTTGAATCAATGTGAAAAAGTATTGAAACCAGGCGGGCGATTGGTCGTCATGTCTTACCACTCGTTGGAAGATCGAATGGTGAAAAACTATATGAAGCGCGGATCAATATCAGGTGTCATCGAGAAGGATTTTTTCGGAAACGTACTCAAACCTTTTACCGAAATCGTGCGACACCCAATCACCGCAAGTGAAGAAGAACTTGAGCAGAACAATAGAGCACGTAGTGCCAAACTCAGAATAGCTGAACGCAATGGACAATGAATTTTTAGACAGAGCGCAACTAGACGAGAAAGAAGGGGCGCAAGAAAAGAAGAAAAAGGAAAAAGAGAAAAAAGCCAAAAAGCGCAAGGAAAAGTCAGGCAAGCCGAATGCGGTGGTTCAGATTTTAAACGGTGACTTCCTTACAAAGGAATTCATGTTGAACAATCTGAATTTCATCTTCTTCGTAATGTTCCTCCTCTTGCTAATTGTTGGCAAAGGATATTACGGAAAACAGTTGTCGAAAGATGTTCTTAAAACACAAACTGAACTCGACGACATTACTTCGGACTACTTCGAGTCGAAAGCAAAACTTGAAGAGATTACGCGAAGAACAGAATTAGTAAGACGATTAGAAGCAACTGGATTAAAAGAAACGGTAAACCCAACAAAAGTAATACGCATCAAGAAAGAAAAGTGAGCAACAAAAAAGACATATTCTGGAGAGCTTACCTGATTTACTTCGGGTTCGTCATTCTTATGCTCGTTGTGCTGATAAAAACAATCACGCTTCAAGTTGAGGATGCGCAACCTGTATTTATGACTTCCAGCGATGGGAATGAAAAAATGCCAACACGTACGGTTAAACGAACACCGCGGCGCGGTCAAATTCTCGATGCAAATTATACACCTCTCGTCACTTCGGTTTCTTTCTACGACATCCATATGGATCCAGTTGTAATTAAGCAAGAGCTATTTGACCGTGAAATTTCAAACCTCTGCGCCGAGCTTTCTGATCTCTACCCAAACAAATCTGCCCACGAATACGAAGTATACATTCGTAAAGCACGCGTTGATAGTTCACGCTACTTGCTCATCAAAAAGATGGTCACAAACGATGAGCGAAAGAAATTACGAGCAATGCCGATCTTCAACAAAGGGAGATTGAAAGGTGGATTGATCGATAATGACGAGACCATCATTCGCAAACGTCCGCATGGAGAATTACTGAAGCGAACATTAGGCTACGTCAAATGGGACGATGTAAAAGAAGAATGGCGTAAAGTAGGAATAGAAGGAGCTTTTAATGAATACTTAAAAGGTGTTGATGGCGAAGAAATTGAACAGAAAATTTCCAACGGTTGGAAAAAAATTGGACCCATCACGAAAGAAGCAGTTGAAGGAGCAGACATTGTAACCACTATAGACAAAGAAATACAAGAGGTTGCACACACAGAATTGTTGCGCCAATTGAAAAACCAAGACGCACGAAACGGCTGTGTTATCGTTATGGACGTTAAAACGGGCTATGTAAAAGCTATCGTTAACCTTACCCGTGACAGCAATGGAAACTATAATGAAATGTTCAACCAAGCGATAGGTGGCAGAGAGGTTCCAGGATCTACTTTTAAGCTTGCATCCCTGATGGCAGCGCTGGAAGATGGCAAGGTGAAAATCACAGATCTCGTCGACGCAAAAGGTGTCTATAAGTTTTATAAAAGCAAGCTAGAAGACTCCAACCACGGCTATGGCTACGGAACAATCACCATTCAACAAGCGTTCGAAAAATCTTCAAACGTCTTTGCTCAGATTATTAACGATGCTTACAAAAAAGAACCTCAACTCTTTGTCGACCGATTAAAATCATTCGGTCTTGGTGACTCCTTGGGCATTCGTTTAAGCGGTGAAACAAAACCAACACTCTACGAGCCAGGCTCTTCAAACTGGTCTGGAATATCACTTCCTTGGATGGCAATTGGCTACGAAGTACAACAAACACCTCTTCAAACACTCACCTTCTACAACGCTGTTGCAAACAATGGCACACTCGTTCAGCCGCAATTTGTTCAGGAAATAAGAAGAGGTAATGAGACAATCGAAGTCTTTCCTCCTCACATCATCAAGAATAAGATCTGTTCAGAAAAAACCCTGGAAGATGTTCAATTATGCCTGGAAGGCGTCGTGAAACGAGGTACTGGCTCTGCACTACAATCAGCCTATTTTGATATCGCTGGAAAAACAGGAACCGCGTTGATTTTGAACGACGACTTACGCTACGGAGAAAATGGCGAGAAGAAATACCAAGCTTCATTTGCTGGCTACTTCCCAGCCAACAATCCTCTGTACTCATGCATTGTTGTCATCTCAGCTCCATCCAAAGAGATCTATGGAGCAAAGGTCTCGGGGACAGTCTTTTCTGCCATCGCGAACAAAGTGTACGCCTCAAGTCTTCAATTCCATGATCCTGTTAATTCAGGTCGTGAAATCAAAAAAACGACCCCTGTTGCGAAAGACGGGAATCGCCATGACTTACTCACCTCATTCAGAGCTCTAAAAGTTCCATTCAACTCGACAACAGACGGTAAATGGGTAGGCACACTCAGAACTGAAGAAAAAATTGAAGTAAAGAAAAGAAAAGCGAACAAAGACGAAGTTCCTGACGTTCGTGGAATGTCGGCAAAGGACGCTGTCTTCCTCATTGAAGACACAGGAATGCATGTTCGCATTGAAGGATACGGTAGAGTTACAAAACAATCGATAAAACCAGGAACAGCAGCTCAAAGTGGAGTTGTAGTAGTCCTGACATTAAATTAAAATGCACGAGTTAAAAGACATATTGTACGGTGTAAATCTTGTTGCTGTGAAAGGCGGAACAAGTGTACATGTTGATCACTTGACGTTCGACTCCAGAACGGCAAAGGAAGGATCTGTGTTTATCGCTATTGAGGGAAGTGTAAATGATGGACACGACTACATTCAACAAGTGATTGACGCAGGCTGTAACGCAATCATCGTCTCAAAGGAAGTAGAGACCCCAGAGAACTGCAATGTTATTCGTGTGGAAAACACGAACAAAGCACTCGCTACAATGGCAAGCAACTTCTATGGCGAACCATCGAAAGAGTTGAAATTGATAGGAATCACAGGAACCAATGGCAAAACAACCATTGTAACTCTACTATTCAATCTCTACAAAGAGCTTGGTTATCAAGTTGGATTATTATCTACTGTAGTCAACAAGATTTGCAACCGTGACATTCCTTCAACACATACTACACCCGACCCAATTCAATTGAATGCATTACTGCGTGAAATGGTCGAAGAAGGTTGTTCGCACTGTTTCATGGAAGTCAGTTCACATGCCATTCATCAAGATCGAATCGGAGACTTGCATTTTTCAGGCGGCGCATTTACAAACATTACGCACGACCACCTTGACTACCACAAAACATTCAAAGAATACATCGGAGTCAAGAAGTCATTCTTTGACAACCTTCCGAAATCAGCATTCGCATTGACAAATGTGGATGACAAAAACGGTGAGGTGATGCTTCAGAATACCGCCGCGAGGAAACGATCGTATGCACTGAGATCAATGGCTGACTATAAAGTTAAAGTACTCGAAAATGAATTTTCTGGACTTGTTCTTTCCATAAACGGCAAAGAGCTTTGGACAAAGTTAATTGGAGACTTCAACGCTTACAACTTACTCGCTGTATTTGCCATCAGTCAAGAACTTGGCGATGATGAAACAGAAGTACTCACAGTATTGAGTCAACTAGATTCCGTTGACGGACGCTTTCAATACATCCGAAGCAACAAAGGAATAACTGCCATTGTAGATTATGCTCACACGCCAGACGCGCTAGACAACGTACTCAAAACGATTGAAAACATACGCACAAAGAACGAAACCGTCTTTACCGTTGTTGGCTGTGGAGGAGATCGCGACAAGACCAAGCGACCAGAAATGGCTTCAATTGCTTGCAACCTATCAGACAAAGTCATTCTCACTTCAGACAATCCACGTTCAGAAGATCCAAACACCATTATTGATGAAATGATGGCAGGCGTTGATGCTTTGAACTACAAGAAGACACTATCCATCGTAGATCGAGAGCAAGCTATAAAAACTGCTGTTTCGATGGCAGTTGAAAACGACATTATTCTGGTCGCAGGAAAAGGACACGAAAAATACCAAGAAATCAACGGTGTCAAGCACAACTTCGACGACATGGCAACACTAAAAGAACTATTCACAAAACTCAACAAATAATGCTGTATTACTTATTTGACTATTTGGACACACTGAACTTCCCGGGAGCTGGACTGTTCAACTACATCTCTTTCCGCGCTGGAATGGCCTTGATTACTTCGCTAATCGTATCAATGCTATTTGGAAAGAAGATTATTCGCGCACTACAAAAACAACAAATTGGTGAAACAGTTCGCGACCTAGGACTTGAAGGTCAAATGGCTAAATCTGGAACTCCAACTATGGGTGGATTAATCATTATCGCAGCAATCTTAATCCCTACTCTTCTTTTTGCCAAACTTGATAACATCTATGTAATCACTATGATTATCGCAACCGTTTGGCTTGGAACAATTGGATTCATCGACGATTACATCAAAGTCTTTAAGAAGAACAAAAAAGGCTTGGCTGGCAAGTTTAAAGTCGTAGGACAAATAGGTGTAGGAATTATCGTTGGATGCATTCTCTATTTCCACCCAGACATAAAGGTTCATGAAAACGTATCTGCAGATTATCAGCTGAGAAATGGAGAACGGATCGTGACAGACATGCACACAGACATGGAAGACGGCGACGACTCTAAATTCATTGTCACAGACGACATGACCACAACGATTCCCTTTGTAAAAAACAACGAGTTCAATTACAACTGGTTAATTGGTGATTGGGCAAAAACATACGGTTGGTTGCTTTTCATCCCCGTTGTTATCTTTATCGTAATCGCCGTTTCAAATGGCGCCAATATGACCGACGGACTGGATGGCCTTGCAACTGGAACTTCCGCTATTGTCGGAATTGCCTTAGCCGTACTGGCGTATGTCAGTTCCAACGTAAAATTTGCCGACTATCTGGACGTAATGTACATCCCCATGGCCGAAGAGATGGTAATCTTTATCGCCGCATTCGTTGGGGCTTGTATCGGGTTTTTGTGGTACAACTCCTACCCTGCCCAGGTATTTATGGGAGACACAGGAAGTTTAGCAATTGGAGGAATTATTGCCGTATTCGCTATCGCTATCCGAAAAGAACTATTGATCCCAGTATTATGTGGTGTCTTTCTTATCGAAAACCTTTCAGTCGTCATGCAAGTCGGCTGGTTTAAAATTACCAAACGCAAATACGGCGAAGGGCGACGGATCTTCCTCATGGCGCCATTGCATCATCATTATCAGAAAAAAGGATTGCATGAAGCAAAGATTGTATCGCGGTTTTGGATCGTTGCCATTCTACTTGCCGTGGTCACTATTGTAACACTGAAAGTTCGTTAATTGAGTAATTCACAAAAACATATTGCCATTTTGGGTGCTGGCGAAAGCGGAGTGGGCACTGCAATTCTTGCTAAGAAGCAGGGGTGGAATGTTTTTGTGTCCGATTACGGAATTATTGACGAAAAATTCAAAAAGACACTTGAAGAACTTACCGTTGACTGGGAAGAAAGTACGCACACAACGGAACGGATTCTACAATCGAATCTTGTAGTAAAGTCACCTGGAATTCCCGACACCGCTCCTATCATTCAAGCGATCAAGAAGGCGGGAATTGATATTGTGTCTGAAATTGAGTTTGCTGGAAATTACAATACGGCCAAAACAATTTGCATCACAGGCAGCAATGGAAAAACAACCACTGCAATGCTTACGCACCACATCCTGAAAAACGCAGGAATAAATGTAGGGCTTGCTGGCAATATTGGAGACAGTTTCGCAAAGCAAGTAGCACGTGAAGATTTCGATTGGTATGTACTTGAACTGAGCTCATTCCAACTGGATGACATGCACACTTTCAAGGCAGACATCGCCATCTTACTAAATATCACACCAGATCACTTAGACAGGTACAATTACGAAATGCAGAACTATGTGGATTCAAAAATGCGCATTGTTCAGAACCAAACAAAGCAAGACTGGTTCATCTACAATTACGACGACCCAATTATTCAAAAGGAAGTTGAAAAAAGAACCATCCTCTCACAAAAAGCCCCCTTCTCTTTAACAGAGATTCAGGAGCTAGGAGGATACATCGACAAACAGGAACAAATAACAATCAATATAAACCAACAATTCACTATGTCAATTCACGATTTAGCATTAAAGGGCAAACACAACGCCCAGAATTCACTGGCGTCAGGTATCGCCTCAAGAATTCTAGAGATTAGAAAAGAGTCCGTTAGGGAAAGTCTTAGCGACTTTGTAAATGTCGAGCACCGTTTGGAGTTCGTTGCAAAAGTTCACGGAATTGAGTTTATCAATGACTCAAAAGCAACAAACGTCAACTCAACATGGTTCGCCTTAGAAACGATGGAAAACCCAACAGTTTGGATCGTTGGAGGAGTAGACAAAGGTAACGACTACTCAGAACTTCAAGCACTTGTAAAAGACAAGGTTAAAGCCATTATCTGCCTTGGGAAGAATAACAAAAAGATCTTCGAAACATTCCAAAATGATATCGAAATCATTGTTGAAGCATCTTCTGCTATGGAAGCGGTTGCATACGGTTATCGATTCGCAAAGAAAAACGAAACGGTATTGCTTTCACCAGCATGTGCAAGTTTTGACTTATTCGAGAACTACGAGGAAAGAGGAAACGAATTCAAAAAAGCAGTAAGAGCACTCTAATGGAAAAGAAGATTAAGAATATCTCAATCGAAGAGCAGTTGCTCCAAGCGCGTGAACGCAACCTTCAGGAAGTTTCTGAGGTTCAAAGCATGAAAGCGCATGGCAAAGTCTTGGGAATGGATACCTTTTCCTGGGTCAACCCGCAACTTGACAAACTAGCCACCGTTATCGAAGCCTACCCTTATCCTGTAAATTGGATTGGTAGTCACGATAAGATTAAGCAGTTTCTTGACTCTTACCCTGAACTCGCAAGCAAAATAGCCTCGGTTATCGTATACGACCGTGCCTTATTAAATGTGCCAACAAACACCTTAAATAAGATTCAAAATGTTGCTTGTGTAGCCGGAACAGAAGAAGCGTTAAGAATAGCCGAAGCACTCAGAAAAGAAAAAACTGTACTCCTGTTTACGAGTAACATCACTCAACACGAGAACAAATTGACTTTTCAAGTATTTGTAACCATGAACAGATAAATGCAGAACATTTTAAAATATCTGAAAGGTGACCGTGTAATATGGGTAATTACACTGATCATGCTCGGCTTCTCAATAGTGAGCGTGTACAGTTTTGTGCCTGTCCTTGTTAAGACAGAAGGCGGAACACCATTCAAGTATTTGTTCAAACACCTTATCTATATATCAATAGCACTTGGGACTATGTATTGGGTTCACAAAAAGAACCCTAAATACGTATCTCAATTATCGAAATTTGGCTTTTACCTAGCCATAGCCTTATTGATATTCACTTTGTTTGGTAGCGGAGTCAACGATGCAAAACGATGGGTTAAAATTCCCTTTGTTGGACTTTCGTTCCAATCTTCGGATTTTGCCAAATTAGCGCTCATCATCTATGTCTCTAAACAACTCGTGAAGAAGAAAGATAAGCTTGACCATTGGAAAGAAGGTTTCTGGCCCGTAGTTATCCCTATTATTGTTATTTGTGGATTGATTGTTAAGGATAACTTTTCTACAGCAGCCATGCTTTTCGCTATAAGTCTAGCGCTTCTCTTTCTTGGCAGAGTGCCATTGCTCAAAGTATTAACCCTGATTGGTGGTGGAATTGCCCTTCTTGTGTTCATCGTTCTTATTCACAAAGCTGCACCCAGTTTCAACCTCCTTCCGCGATATGCAACATGGGAAAATAGAATTTTCAACAGGATCCATGACGACGAAAATGTAATCGAAAATGCCCAGGCACTAAATGCTCAACTTGGTATTTACAACGGACGGATAACAACAGACAATTTTGGTCTTGTTGGTCAAGGAATTGGTGATGGTCAACTCAAAGAGTACCTCCCTCAAGCCTACGCAGATTTCTATTATGCAAGTTTTGTTGAAGAACTAGGCCCGATTTGGGCTGCGCTACTCGTTCTACTCTATCTCATTCTGCTTTATCGAGTCATGCGCATCGGACTTAACTCAGACAACATGTTTGAAACCTATTTATGCATTGGAATCGGTATGCTAATGCTAAGCCAAGCAAGCGTCAATATGATGGTTTGTACAGGAATATTTCCCGTAACGGGACAAAATATGCCATTGTTAGCCATGGGAGGATCCGCACTGATTATGACCTGCCTAGCATTGGGTATCGTACAAGGAATTGCACATAGACAACTAACATCAAAAGAGAGTGAAGAGGAAACAGCGGATGTAGATATACTCGTAACCGAATAGCTTATGAAAATAGAACGCGCAATCATATCAGGAGGTGGAACGGGAGGTCATATTTTCCCAGCCATTGCCATTGCAGACGAAATCAAACGTCGCAACCCCGATGCTGAGATCTTATTCGTTGGGGCAAATGGAAAAATGGAAATGGAAAAAGTTCCAGAAGCTGGATATAAAATTGAAGGATTGGAGATTGTTGGTCTCAAACGCAAACTTGCACTTTCTAACTTCGTGTTGCCTTTTAAAATTATCAAAAGTGTCCTCAAGGCACGAAAGATTGTCAAAAAGTTCAAGCCGCAAGTTGTGGTTGGTGTTGGAGGCTATGCCAGCGGCCCAACTTTGAAAGCGGCTTCAATGCTAAAGTTTCCCACAGCACTTCAGGAACAAAATGCCTTTGCTGGAAAGACAAATAAATTGCTCTCCAAAAAAGCGAAAGTCATCTGTGTGGCCTATGATGGTTTGGAACGTTTCTTTCCAGGAGCCAATATTGTTTTGACAGGCAATCCCACCCGCAAGGATATGGTTGAGACGACTGGAAAAGAACAGGAAGGGTATGACTTCTACGGTTTCGATCCAAGTAAAAAAACCATTCTGTTTATTGGCGGAAGTCTTGGCGCACGAACCTTAAACGAGAGCGTTGTTCATCAATTGGATGCGCTGAAAGCATCAGGCGCACAAGTACTTTGGCAATGTGGAAAACTGTATTTCGACAAACTGACCGATGAACTAAAAGGTGTCGATCTTGGTACGATAAAAATGGTACAATTCATCAAACGCATGGATTTAGCCTATGCAATCTCCGATGTTGTAATATCAAGAGCAGGAGCAATATCCGTTTCAGAATTGTGCCTCGTACAAAAACCCACCATTCTTGTCCCTTCGCCAAACGTTGCAGAAGATCATCAGACCAAGAATGCAATGGCCTTAGTTGAGAAAAATGCGGCGATCCTTATAAAGGATATTGAAGCTAAAGAAGAATTGATTTCCTCAGCCTTGGAATTACTCGAAAACGATTACGCATGTGATGGACTGCGGAAAAATATTGCAGCTCTAGGCAAGCCCAATGCGACACAAGAAATTGTCAACGAACTTGAAAAAATTGCCAAAGCGTGAATGTGACAAACGCACATATCTCACAATTCGATCGCGCCTACTTTATTGGTGTTGGAGGAATTGGTATGTCTGCCCTTGCACGTTATTTCAACACCAAAGGCTGGAAAGTCGCCGGATACGATAAGACCAAAACGGCACTCACAGAAGTTCTGGAGAGCGAAGGTATTAAGGTACACTACGAAGACCTTGGAAAGAACATTCCAGAAGAATACCGAAACACCGAGAAGACGCTCGTTATTTACACCCCAGCCATTCCAAAAGACATGGGCGAGCTAGCCTATGTTCAAGAAAATGAATACCAAGTCTTCAAGCGCGCAGAAGTACTTGGAATGATAACACGTGATTCAAAAGCATTGGGAGTTGCAGGTACACACGGAAAAACGACCACAAGTACACTTCTTGCCCATATCCTGAATGTTTCAGCCTTGAAATGTAATGCATTCCTTGGAGGCATTTCGACAAACTTTAACTCCAACTTTGTAAGCGATGCGAATAGCAAATTTACAGTAATAGAAGCTGACGAATTTGACCGTTCTTTTCTACAATTAAGTCCTTTTGCATCTATCATCACATCCACAGATGCCGATCATTTGGATATTTATGAAACAGATACGGAGTTTCAACAAGGCTTTCAAGCATACGCCAAGCTCATTTCTGATCAAGGTTTTCTTGTGCGACATGTCAATGTTGACCTTTCCGCAAAACACACCATCACTTATGGGCTAGATTGCAAGGCCGATTATGTAGGATCAAACCTACGTTTCGAACAAAACGCATTCCTTTTTGACGTAACAACCCCATCAGGAAAAATCGACTCCGTTGAATTGGGAATCCCTGGAATTCACAACGCAGAGAATGCTATAGCTTGCATTGCCATGGTAACAGAACTAGGAATTGATGAAGACACACTAAGAACTGCACTCAAATCCTTCTTAGGTGTTAAGCGTCGTTTCGAATACCATATCCGACAAGAAAACCTTGTCTATATTGATGACTATGCACATCACCCAACGGAAATTGAAGCGTTAATTTCGTCAGTCAGGTTACTCTATCCCAATCAAAGAATCACGGGTGTTTTTCAACCTCATTTATTTACCCGCACACGCGATTTCTTTGATGGGTTTGTTAAACAGCTGAGTCGTCTTGATGAAGTAATTCTCTTGCCAATCTATCCAGCGAGAGAACTCCCTTTAGAGGGCGTAACTAGTGATGTGCTCTGCGATAAGATTGACGGTCCTGTAAAAGGTGTATTCTCACCAAATGCCGCTATTTCACATCTTTCCAAACTCAATGATGGCGTACTTCTCACAATGGGTGCAGGCGACATTGATCTAATTGTAAAACCCCTTCAAAAAGCCCTCCAAGCACGATGAATAAGTGGATAAAAATATCAGCATGGAGCCTTTTCTTTATTGGACTGATTGCACTTGGCGTTCTCATCAATGCGAAACTACAGGCACAGATCGTCCCCGAACCCGAAATCATCGTCCACGTAGATGAAGAAAATGCCTTCATCACCAATGAAGAAATGTTACGTCGACTGAAACTAGAGCGACTAATTTACGACGGACAAAAGCGTGAAGAACTTGATATCGAGAAAATTGAAGCGTATATCGCTGGAATTTCTCAAGTGAGAACAGTGGAGGTTTTTCAACGAATTAATGGTTCCTGGAAGATCAATGTTGAAATGCGAAATCCAATTGCACGAATCTTTAATCTATTTGGAGAGACATTTTACCTTGATGACGAAGGAAATACTGTCGAAACATTAGGCTCTCACACAGCCCGAGTACTAGTGTTTACGGGTAATATCCCCGATCGTAAAGTCTCCATTCCAACCACAGAAATTATTAACAATGATTCCTTGATAAGTATTCGAAAACTAGATGATATCTATCGAATTTCCGATTATGTTTGTAAGGATCCGTTATTCCATTCTTTAATCGGGCAAGTACACCTTGAAAAGAATGGCGATTTTATACTGGTACCGCTGGTTGGGGATCAAAAAATAGTCTTTGGTTCTGCAGATTCGGATGATGAGGTAGCGGGGAAGTTTGAGAAGCTTAGAATATTTTACAACGAGGCCATTCCTTACGAGGGCTGGGATGCTTACAGTGAGATTAGCCTCAAATATGATGACCAAATAGTTTGCAAGAAAAAGAAAATCGATGAGTAAAGTAATTGTAGGTTTAGATATTGGAACGACGAAAATCGCTTGCTTCGTTGGACGCATGAACGAACATGGAAAGATTGAGATTCTTTCTATGGGAAAAACTGAGTCCCTTGGCGTGATGCGTGGTATGGTATCTAACATCGACAAAACAATTCAATCTATCAAAGGAGCTGTCGAAGAAGCAGAAGAGCGCGTTGATGGAGAATTGAAGATCAAGACCGTGAATGTGGGGATTGCTGGACAGCACATCAAGAGTATTCAGCACCGCGGAATTCATACACGCACGAACTTAGAAAGTGAAATTTCACAGTCAGACATCGATAAGTTGGTGGATGATATGTACAAAATGGCTATGCCTCCTGGTGAGCAAATCATCACAGTATTGCCTCAGGAATATATTATTGACAGCGAACAAGGAATTAAAGATCCGATCGGAATGTCTGGAGTACGCCTTGAAGCTAACTTCCATATTATTACTGGAAATGTTGGTGCTTCAATGAACATTCACAAGTGCGTTGAGCGTGCAGGATTGAAAGTGAAAAATATCATTCTTGAACCGATTGCCTCTGCAGACGCCGTTCTTACGGAAGAAGAAAAAGAAGCGGGTGTTGTTTTGGTTGATATCGGTGGTGGAACAACAGACGTTGCCATTTTCCATGAGGGGATTATCCGACATACAGCGGTTATTCCATTTGGCGGAAATGTAATCACTGAAGACATCAAGGAAGGTTGTACAATCATGAAGCGAAAAGCGGAAATGGTGAAGCAACAATTTGGTTCAGCCGTGGCAAGTGAAAGTCAAGAAAATGTAGTCGTTTCGATCCCAGGATTGAAAGGACGTCCGGCACGTGAGATTACTTTGCGCAATTTGGCAAGTATCATTCAAGCGCGTATGGAAGAGATCATTGAGCTCGTTCACTTTGAGATCAAAAACTCTGGATACGAAAAGAAATTAATCGGTGGAATTGTTGTGACTGGTGGGGGATCTCAATTAGATCACATCACACAACTGTTTGAATATGTTACAGGAATGGATGCTCGAATTGGATATCCAACAGAGCATTTGGCAAACACTAACAACGAAACAATTAAAAGCCCGATGTACTCAACTGGAATTGGGTTGGTATTGAAAGGATTTGAAGATATGGCTAAGCGAACTGCTACCGAACCAGAAGCTGCAAGTACAGGAGATGTGAAAACACATTCTGAAAAAACGCGTGGTTCCTTCTTTGATTCAATTATTCAACGAGGAAAAACATGGTTCGCTGAAGAAGATTAAATAGTACACTTCGAGAGCCTCAGTGTACAGAAAGAAAAGAACAAAACGAACAATAAACAAACAACAAAAAAATGGACTTCGAAATACCAAAGGAAAAGTCTTCAATCATCAAAGTTATTGGTGTTGGAGGTGGAGGTGGTAACGCAGTAAACCACATGTTCAACCAAGGAATCAAAGGTGTTGATTTCATCGTATGTAATACTGATTTACAAGCGTTAGAGATTTCACCAGTTCCTCACAAAATTCAATTGGGACCTTCTCTGACCGAAGGTCGTGGTGCAGGATCTTTACCAGAAATTGGAAAGAATGCAGCGGTTGAAAACATTGAAGAGATTCAGGAGTATTTAAGTAAAGATGCCAAAATGGTATTCGTTACTGCTGGTATGGGTGGTGGAACAGGAACAGGAGCAGCTCCAGTAATTGCACAAGTTGCTAAAGAGCTTGGAATTCTTACTGTTGGTATCGTTACTGTACCGTTCAATTTTGAAGGAAGAAAACGTCGCATTCAAGCCGAAGAAGGGTTGGAGGCAATGCGTGAAAATGTTGATACTTTGTTAGTGATCAACAACGAACGTTTACGTGAAATTACGGGGAACCTTTCCATTGGAGAGGCATTCTCTCAGGCAGATGATATTTTAGCTATTGCAGCGAGAGGAATTGCCGAAGTAATTGCCGTAACTGGAGCAATCAATGTCGATTTCAACGATGTAAGCACTGTAATGCGCGACAGTGGTGTTGCAATTATGGGTAGCGCAGCAGCGGAAGGTGACAATCGAGCGCTTAAAGCTGTTGAACAAGCATTGGAATCACCTTTGTTGAATGATAACGACATCAGCGGTGCTGAATACGTATTGTTAAACATCACATACGGAGATAAGGAAGTATTGATGGATGAAATCACAGAAATCACAGATTTCATTCAAGATGCTGCTGGTTCCACTGCGGATGTTATTTTCGGACACGCACAAGACAACACATTGGGTGATAAGTTAAACGTAACAGTTATTGCCACAGGATTCGCTTCAACACCCTTAACAGGATTCGAAAAAGCTCCAGAAAAGCAGGTGAATACTTTGACAGACAATCGTAAGAACGAAATCAAGTCTCCATTGAACTCTCCTACACAACATAACCCTTGGGCTGGAGCGAAAGAAGTTGAAGACACAAAGGAACAACCATTCTTGAAGAAGAAGGAAGAGCCCTCGAAAAAATCATGGTTTGCAACTTCCAAGCGAGAAGAGGAAGAAAGCAAAGCAGCTGAAGCAGAATTAGCAAAGGAAGAAGCGGAAAAGGAGCAAAAAGAAATGGAATTCGATTGGAATCCAAATACTACAGCTGACGCAACAGAGAAGGCTACTGAGGAGAAGGAAGAAAAGATCACACGTTTTGTCTTGGAAGACAATGAGGCGAAAGTGATGGATTTAGAGACGAAGGATGAATCAAAGGAAATCTTGTCGCCAGAAGAACAACAAAAGCGTTCACAAGATCGTCTTTCCCGTATTCAGGAATACACGCAGAAACTAAAGAAAGCCGACGGAATTCAAGAATTTGAAGATGAGCCAGCTTACAAGCGCCGTAACATTCAATTGGATGAGTCGACACCTAGTAAGGACGACAACGCAAGCAGACTGAGCGTTTCAAAAGATGACGACGGAACTTCTTCGTTGAACAGCAATAATTCATTCTTACACGACAACGTAGACTAATGGCATTCATCGACCAAATAAATGCTGATATCAAAGCAGCGATGTTAGCGCGCGAGAAGGATAAGCTTGCCGCGTTACGCGACATTAAGTCTAAGTTGCTCTTAGAAGCTACCTCAGGAGGTGACAGCGAAGTAAGTGAAGCTGTGGCGATGAAGATCGTTATGAAGCTGCACAAGCAACGTATGGAAACGTACGATCTCTATATGAAAGAAGGACGTGAAGACCTTGCAGCTGATGAGAAATTTCAGGCAGATGTGATTAATGCATACATGCCCGAGATGATGTCGGAAGAGGAAATTAAAGCCGAAGTTGAAGCTGCAATTGCTGCGACAGGTGCTGCGGGACCTCAAGACATGGGTAAAGTAATGGGTATGCTTTCAGGTAAACTGGCAGGCAAGGCAGACGGAAAGGTTATTGCCAATACTGTAAAGTCTTTACTCAACAATTAGCATTTCTACAGATTTCTTACAGGAGATCAATCTTTATAGTTAATCAAAGTCGTTCCTTCAAGGGGCGGCTTTTTTTGTTGGATGTTACACTTCGGCTTCGCTCAGCGTAAAGATGTTGGACAGTTTGATATTAGACGGTTTGTTGTTGGAGATAACAAGATAGGGCTTCGAAAAGTCAAAGGTGGAAGACGGAAAGTTAGACCGTCAGATGTTAGCGCGATTGGATTTGGAGTGTGATATGAATCCCCTGCTCCTGGCGCATTTCGATCAACAAAACATACAGAAGACTATATGCATGCGTTAAACAATGTTAACGAGCATCTTAGGGCAATGAAAATCAAATAACTTTATAATTCACATAGATATTATGAAGATCTTCCGAATACTACTCGCCGTTGCCTCCATCACATTTGCACTTAGTTCATGTACAAAAAACAATCCCGACCCAGTTTGGCTAGAGATTTCTGAATGGGAGTTAAGTGATAGCTCAGACCCGCTTAATCCAGTGGGAGAACTTACGCACAACTTCTCCGACGCATGGGTCTACGTGGACAATGAACTTATTGGGGTATTCGAACTCCCGTGTAAAATCCCACTTATTCAGGAAGGAGCCAAGGATGTAAAAATTTACCCAGCGGTATGGAACAATGGCATCTCGGCAACAAAAAAGATTTATCCATTCGTCGAAGTTTATGAAACGAGCATTGAATTGAACAAAAACCAAGTAATCACTTTAAATCCAACTACGCGTTACAAGGATGGAGTACAATTTTGGATCGAGGATTTTGAGACCAATGTTTTCCAAATCGGTAATGGCTCTTCAGCCGTTCAAATTCAGAAGGTGAATGATCCAATCATTCTTCAGTCTTTTAATGGTGATTTCTTTGGGCGAATTTCGTTAAACGAAACGGATAATACGTGGAGTGGTAGTACTTTGGGTCAGCTCGTTCTTCCCAAAGGACAGGATATCTATTTGGAAATCGATTATCACACGACCAATGATCTGGTCACTGGAGTTTTGGGAGCTAGTTCAAATGGAATTGCCACAAACCCAAACATCCAATTAAATCAACAAGCTGATTCTGAAGTTCTCTGGAAGAAGATTTATATTGAGTTACGCGAAAT
This sequence comes from uncultured Flavobacteriales bacterium, assembly GCA_905478665.1. GTDB lineage: Bacteria > Bacteroidota > Bacteroidia > Flavobacteriales_D > Crocinitomicaceae > UBA4466. Next base: position 8,367 of record CAJQJL010000037.1, on the reverse strand, counting down.
AGTATCCTCCTCTACTGAGGCCGAGTATTTTGAAATATCATTTGATGCCGTACTAGATGAAGGAGACACGCACGGAGAGATCAACATTGACAATATTAAGGTTGTGCACTTTTAGCAAATCTATTTTCGCTAATACAAAGCCCTACACCTGAACAATATTGTTCTTCACAGCGTACATCACAATTCCAGTGACATTCTTTGCATTGATCTTTTTCATGATACTCGCACGATGTCCATCAATTGTTCGCTTGCTTTTATACAACTTCTTTGAAATTTCGTAGGTTGAATGCTCTTGACAAATCAATTGGATTACATCAACTTCAATATTGGAAAACTGCGCTTCTTCTGTTTCAAACTTTGGTTGTACCTGACCAGACTTTACCATTCGTGTGATTAGAATTCGAGAAGTTCTATCGTTCAAATAATAGCCAGTGCTAATTACACTTTCAATGGCTGTAATAATTTCTTTTGGGTCATCATCTTTGGTAATGTATCCGCAAACGCCATTTTCGATTGCTCGAATAACGAACTCATGCGCATCATACATTGACAAGATCAGCACGCGTACATTTGGGTGACGACGGTAAATTTTCTTTGCCGTATCCACGCCGTTCATTCCTCCCATCCGATAATCCAGCAAAACAACGTCTGGTTCGTTGCCTTTCAATTTCATCAACATATCCTTACCGTCTTCGGCAACGATAGTAACTTTAAAATTCTGAACGCCATTCAACATACCAACTAAACCGTTTCGGTATATTTCCTGGTCTTCTGCAATTCCAATTGTAACTGATTTCATACTAGTGGTTTTATTATAGTAACTTTTGTTCCTCTTTGTGGATTCTTTTCCCGCTTTATTGATCCACCTATATATTGTACTCTACTTTGTATATTTTTCAATCCTAGCGTTCTTGGATGCTTAAGGGTATCTTGTTCTGGTATATTTCCGTTCCCATCATCACTTACAACAATCATTATTCCCTCATTTGATCTGCTAAGGTTTATCGTAACATTCTTCGCCTCTGCATACTTCATAATGTTATTAATTAGCTCTTGTACAATGCGAAACATTGCCAATTGCACATCCTTTTCAAGGAATGAATAGTCATTGTCGTCCGAAGTATAAGTAAAATCAATAGGAATACACTCTAAATTATTCACTAAATTTCCCAATGCTTCCTTTATACTTAACTCTTCGAGCACATGCGGAAGAAGATCATTAGAAATTCTACGCACACTTTGGGTTGATCTGGAAACCGTTGCGCCCAGTTCCTTCACTCCTTCCAGTTTCGGATCCATCTTCCCAACAATAAAGCGCATTGAACTCAAGGAAGCACCAATGTCATCGTGCAACTCCTGCGCTATTCGCCTTTGCTCTCGTTCCTTTGTATCTATTTCTGCTTTTATCAATTTTTCTTGGTTCTCTAACCTAATTTTGCTGATTTGGTTTTGTTTCGCAAACATCTTGCGTTGATAGACAACAATGAATACAATTATCCCTATTGCAAGAAACAGCATGGCAGCTGTTCCTAAAATAACTATGATGTTAATTTCTTGCATCCAAGCCAAAATGTTACTACATAAATCATATTCAACCCAATTTGTAAGAATTGGCGTATGTTCCAGTGATATCCGCCTGGATCATTCTCAAATATCAATCTCGCAAAAAGAAATAATAAAAGAGTTCCTGAGAAATAAACCAAGTAACCAGAAGTCAACCAGAAAAACGGCGTTTTCTCAAGATACATATATTCTGCCTGTCTTAAAATTTGCACGTAATAACCAATGCAAATTGTGATCACTATAATTCCCTCAACATACCTTTGAAGAGAATTGAATATCATAATGTCATCCATGATTACAATTGTGTACACCGAAAACAAATATAAAATCAAAGACATTATAAGGATAGAAATTTTCCAGTATTTTTTCTCAGATATGAAAAAGTAAATTAAAGCAATAAATCCGAATTGAACCAATGGATACAGGTTCAGTAAAGCCATGTTACTTAATTGGCGTAAATAGCAGTAATATGACATGGCATCCCATACAATCGACACTAGAATAAACCAGAACAGAATTTTCAATGACCGATTTAGTCGTTTATAAACAATCCCTCCCACAAGTGCGGAAGGAATTATTGAAAACATCGAAATGTACGATAAGATAATTTTAAACTCCACTAACTATTCAAATCATTGTCGACGCCTTTATAAGGTGGAGTTTTCCAGCTTTCATCTGCTACTAATTCCAACATATCATTTTCTTCTTCATCAGCTCCAACAAGTACTAATTGCTTTTTTCCATCTGAGTCAATTCCGTAATATATACGAATCCCCTCGCACCCCGTTTGATCAAGAAGATCATTCAAAATATCCTTCCCCATGAAATGCCCCAATGTAGCTCCTGGGTTTAAACGTCTGTACTCTGCAGTCAAGTCTGCTCCTTTCTCGAGGGTAATCTCCCCTCCTTCTGTTCCATTAAATGCCATAGTCAATTTAAGTTAATTAATAAATTTAGTTTCACATACCAATGAAGTAAGTAAAAAAAAATGAATAGTTCACATAAGTGAAACCTTTTGGGGAAAATCACCCTACAAAAAAATGGCTTTAATCCCTTGATTAGCAATTAAACCCAAAGCATTTGCCTACTGCAAAAAAAAGTGAAAATCAGGTATTTCCTGCAATTATTGCACAGGTATTTTCTGCAATTATCGGACGTATTCTTACGAAGAATGCGGTGCGGAACCTACTCAACCAAACTCACAGACACTAGTATCAGTAAGGTTTGTAGCGTTTATTCATTCCTCTATTTCGCTAATATCAGAATTGTTAAGATTTCACATTCGTGTAAATTGCAGTGTAACTTCGGCTGCTTTTTTGAACAACGAATTTTTTAAGTGTGTACGCCAAAAGACCTCCATTTCGCCTCAATTCAAACGACCGTTTGGTCAACAATTTCAAATCATCATTGGTGAGCATTTTCTTACTGTTGGGCTTTATCTCCATTGAAATTTCATAATTCTCTTGAAAAACCTCAGCTGTTTGTTCGTAAAAGGAATTGGCTCCATCGTAATTACTTACAGCATTCAGTCCTGTTAAAATAAGCTTTCCACCTTCTTTTAAAAGTGTCTGTGCTTTGTGAATTAAGCCTTCGAAATCACTGTAATAGGAGATACTGCGGTTAAACACAATAAGGTCAAATTGTACATCAAGCAGGTCGATGTCGTCAACGTCCATGTGCAAGGATGTCCATGCCGCATTGGGATAATGCGTTCGTGCCTTGAGTCCATTGGAAGCATCTAGAAAATAGTCAATCGCAGTTACGCTGTGTTCTTTTTCAGCCAACGCATTTGCCAGCCATCCATTCCAACTGCCTATTTCAAGCACTTCTGATTTAGGCCTTATCTCCTCTTCTATTCGTCGCAAATCATTCTGTCGTTCTTTCCAAAAGCGATTGTTGAGTGAATACGGCAATCCTGGCATTAATACGGGATCCACTCCTGTTCCTAAATAGGCTTCGTTAAATGCTACGAAACATTTCAAATAGTGATCTAATGTTTGCTTAAACGCTGGCTGGAAATAACGGTAAACATTATCTTCCTCTGAAAGGAGATATCCCTCTTTTTCTTTGAGTAGCTTTTTACCTGAAGGGGTATTGGGATTGTTCATGCTGGATAAAAATAAGCATCCTATTTCATTCAACCCTTATTTCAAATTCGAGACACTCAAAATCAATCAATTACTTCGTTCAATCTGACCTCCCAATTCTTTTTGAAACTGAATGAAAAGGTTTATCTTCGCGCTTTACTAACTTATTATTTACTATGAAAAAACATCTACTTTCTTTAGCAATGATTAGCACGCTTTTCATTAGCTATGGTCAACAACAAGAATTTTACAATCCAGCAACAGCCGCGCAAACAACCAAGCCTACGCAAAATGTTGCAAAAGCACTCTTTTGGTCGGAAGATTTTGCGAACGGATTGAACAGTACGAATGGTACTTGGACACAAAGTGGTACAGATCAAATCTGGAAGCACAGTTTCTACACAACAAGTGGTGAGTGGTCTACAGGTACGCCTGCATTCGCATCTACAACTTCTGCTAATGGGTTTATGCTGTACGACGCTGATTCTTTAAACTTCACTGTAACGCCAAATTATTTGGATCGAAATGGTGCTTTAATTTCTCCGTCTATTGATTGTTCTGGACAAGCAACTGTAACACTTAATTTTGAAGCGAATGCACGCTACTGTTGTGCCGATGCTACTGGTCTTTTTACCGTATCCGTATCCAATGATGGAGGTAGTACTTGGACAGATTATCAAGTAATGACTGCGTTGGCTGCCAATGCGGCATCTGCAAATCCTGAAATGCCTGCTGTAGATATTTCAGCAGTAGCTGGTAACCAAGCGAACGTAATGCTTCGTTTTAACTTTGGAAGTGCTGGAAACTCGCATTACTACTGGATCGTTGATGACATCTGGTTAGACGGTGCTGCTGCTGCTAATCCACCAGTTGCGACTTCAACTGCAACAGCGGCATCATGTAACGGAGATTGCGATGGTTCTGCAACGGCCGTAGCTACTGGAGGAACTCCTGGGTACACTTACCTTTGGGATGATCCAACTTCACAAACAACAGATGTTGCAACTGGACTTTGTGCTGGTACGTACACGTGTATTGTTACAGATAACCTTGGAGATACGACTTCTACGACTGTTACAGTTACTGAACCAACGGCAGTTGTTGCTACAGGTTCATCTACGGATGCTACTATTGGAAATAGTGACGGAACTGCAACTGCGGTAGCGAGTGGAGGAACTGCTGGTTACACTTACCTTTGGGATGACGCTTCTGCGCAAACTACAGCTACAGCTACAGGTCTTCCTGCAGGCGTATATATCTGTACAGTTACAGATGCTAACGGTTGTACGTTCCCATTGACAGTTATTGTTGAAGAGACGTTAGGAATCAATGACCTCATCTTTGGTGTAGTGTCAATTTCTCCAAATCCTTCGACTGATGTATTTAACATTAGCTTCAGCCAAGCAATTACGGGTAAGACAACTATGCAAGTGATGAACTTAGCAGGACAAGTTGTTGAGTCTGTTGAATTGGGTGAGCTTTCTGATGCAAAGACAGTTTCAATTGATGCGCGTAAATGGGCAACAGGAACTTATCTTCTTCAATTGTCTAACAACGGTGTTACATCTAACAGCGTGAAGATCGTTTAGAAGTAATTCTTAACTAAATTCATTAAAAACCTGATGGGCGAAAGTCTATCAGGTTTTTTTATTGCCCAGAAATTGGATTCATTAGGAAGGCTTGCAGGTTGTGCTGTGAATCTTAACTTTATAGATCAATGGCAATTACTGAAAACTCAACCAAGCACGAAGATGTTAACGAAATCTATGCAAAAGCGGATGATCTTCTCAATCAACAGAATATGTCGCCTGAATTGGCTGAAAAGGAGCTTATAAAAAGTGGTCTGGATGCTGCAAGTGCTTCAATTGTTATTGAGTCGGTGTTGAACCCTGTTTCGGAAAAGCAGCATCGGCGGATGGCCAAGAAGAAAAAGAAACCTTCGCAGAAAAAATCTTACATGGACCGAGAGCCAAGGCATGTAAACAACGACATGATCTTTGGTGCGATGTGGCTTATCGGAGGAATTATCGCCACGGCTTCAGACATTGGCTTTATTTTTATTGGTGCCATCGTCTTTGGATTATTTCAATTCATCAAGGGCTTGATTACCTTCATTTCCCCTCCATCCAATACAGATTACTATTAGGCGGTAGTAAAGCCTTGCTTGGCAATTTTATCCATGATCACAACGTACACGTGTTCCGGGCTAACTTCCTTAATATCGATGCCGAAATTCATCACTTTTGTGTCTTGCATGTGGATGAGCACTTGATGATTTGGGTCGTAATGCGTAAAAATGTAGAAGTGCTTATCTCCAACTTGATCAAGAAGGTTTTTCATAATTTCCATGTCGCTTTGTTCAATCTCAGCACGACGTTCTACAAACTCAGTCACGGGCATTTTGTAATCAATCTTGAAAATCTCTTCCAATACTTTGTTCCCGTTTAGAAAATCATTCATGTTTTCTATATCCCAAATTTGAAAGTTCTCATACTGAGCGCAACTTTCCGAAAAATTATTTACCAACATACACTTCCCTCTTTATATAGATGTAAAGTTAGTAAACCATCAATGCTAAATACTGATGTGGATCATCTTATTGTGTTGATCTCCGAGACATTCTCCGATTTGACAATTATGAGTTGGATGTTACTTCGAGTCGCTCAGTGTGCAGACAGTTGAAGGGTGAAAGTGGAAGGTTGAAGGTAGAAAGCACAAAGTTGCGGAAAGTGGGCTTGCTCTCCGCAACTTCACCTCCTCTATGCTTTGTGCTTTGCCCGCACAATTCTCCCCTTCACTAATGTAAAATAACTCTTCCCGATCTTGAACTGTTTGCCTGGTTTAATGGATCGCATTTCCAAGTCTTCCTCTATTGTGTGTACAGATCCTCCTGAATCATACGCGAGTTGGAGATACTCCATGTTGATGCCATAATTTGCTCCACATAGAATAACGTGTACGGGCTTTTCCAATTGCTTGGCGAGACTTAGATCGCGTGGTGTTGCCCAATTGTCTGCCATCATTACAATTTCGTCGCAGTACGGATAATCGCGAATGCCGTCCAACGATGCTTCTACATTGTTCTCTGGGCAATCGCCACCGCCACCTCTGCGCATGGTCTTTCGCATCTCTTGATAAACGCCATTGAATGTGGTATTGTGAACACCGTAAATGCCGCCGACATGTCCAACGCGCTTCTTGTAATCACTGGCGTTGTCTCCATCGTTGAAGAATACAAATGCATCAATTTGACTTGATTCCTGCGTGGCTTTCACCCATGCCATTGTCTTTGCGATGTACGGCGACATGCTTCCGGTAACGTCCATCACAACCAAGGTTTTTTTCCAGTTCGGATGGCGCTCATAGGTTTCCTTCATGATGTTGAAGTCTGCTTCTGGAAGTGCATTGTAGTTGTACGGAGTCCATGCATAAGCGACTTCACTGGTACTCACAAAATAGCTGTCGGCTTCCGTAACTCCATACGGTGATCTCACTTCCATAACGACTGGCTCAGCACTGAGTATTGGAGACGAATCATACACTATAGCCTCACTTTCAATTGCCAATTCTTCATTAGGAACAACTTCGGCTTGACTCGTAGCGAAAGCACTGGATGTCCCTTCACCAAGATAATCGTCGATAAAGGCCATTTCACGTTCGATACTTTCTGCCGTTGGCTTGGGGCGGTAGTAGATTACAAAACCGTGAAAAAGCTTTCGGGCTGCATACTTATCTACCGCTTCGGATTGTCCAATGGCGCGCCATCGAATCAATGGGTTCTCGGCCACGGGCAATTTCTTCAAGAGCTTTTTCATTCTTCGCTTGTTGAGTGCCTCCTGATCAAATTCTGGGTTTTCCTTGTAGGTAGTATAAACCAAATCGATGCCTTGAATACTGAGGTCTCTTAAATCTGTAGGAAGGGAACGAAGCAAATTCGCCTGATCAAAATTGACGGGAATTTCCAAAACATCTGCTCCTGGCACGATGACTTCTTTTTCGTAAACGGTTACTATTTCGTTTGATACGTGGTTCTGTGCCCATCCGATGTGTGTCAAGAAGAGCACGGGGATAATTAATCGTTTCATGATACTTTTTTTCCTTTTAATGTCAGGAATGGGAAAAGGTAAATGGGAAGGTGGAAGGTTGAAGGTGGAATGATGAGTGATGAAGAACTGAACCCTGAGGGACTCGAAGGGTGAAAGTTAGATATTAGACAGTGGAAGGGTGAAAGTGGAATCCTCCCCCCTGCCCCCTCCAAAGGGGGAGTTGGTTATTAGTAGAGATTCGATTTTTTTGAATGGGAAGGTGGAAGGTTAGACCTTTAGACTTTATCCTTTATCCTTTATCCTTTATCCTTTATCCTTTATCCTTTATACAAAAACAAAAAACCCCACCGATTGAACAATAGGGGTTTACTTGACCGAGCTTGCGCCTGTGCTACTCACTTTTTCCAAAGCAAAAAAGTAAGCAAAAAGAGCTTTTTAGCGCAGTAGACTGAACTTACCCTTTTAAGCCACATGCCTTAAAATTGAAGAACTCCCTCTCGGTTGAACCGAGAGATCAAACAGCTCCAATTTTTAAAGTCACTTAGGCTAAAGGGGGCCAAGCACAGATCTACAATCGCGCTAGCTGTGTAGGTTATACTTGAAAAATGTGGATTGATGATCCAAAGTTAAGGGCAAAACAAAAACCCCCACCGATTGAACAATAGGGGTTT
>CAJQJL010000036.1 GCA_905478665.1 uncultured Flavobacteriales bacterium | reverse complement strand
AGAGACTCTGCCATTAATTATAACCGATTCCCGAGTTGGCGCGGTTTCAAAACCATATGCCATGTGCGGATACCAGATGTGCATTGATGTGTCTGTATCTTTTGAATTCTTGGAAATAGAAAGCTGTGGAAGACGAATGCTTTTAATTGATTTAATTGCGGACCATTTCACCCATCGGCCATCTGGCAGCATTCCGTCACCTTCAAATACTCCGAGGAGCGAACTAATTTTTCCCTGCAAAGAAATGTTTCCGTCCAATTTGTCATTGTGAACAATAAATTGAATTGTGATATCATTTCCTGATAACTCGATGTTTGCTTTTGTCGATACCTTCTTAAGTTCACCAGATCGTTCATTTTTAATTGTTGTATAAGTGACCTCTCCTGTATACTTATCTCCGTCTTTCGAGATTTCAATTGGAAATTTATGACCATCCACCAAAATATTGTAAGCGCCTTTGATCTTGTGAATTGGAGGGGTAATGTAAATCGTTTCTTTTCCCATCAACCATGTTTCAAGAATTTTGGCTTCTTCCTTTAGTGGGTTTTTATCGTAGATAACGAAGCTCGCGAGTTTACCAGGCTCCAATGTCCCAACAAGGTGATCATACCCCACGGCTTTCGCTGGAGCGATTGTAAGTGCGTCCAATGCATTTTCCTCAGAAAGACCAAACTGAATGGCTTTTCGCAAGTTCTCCCAGAACTTCTCGGTATCCTTAACGCCATGCGCAGACAAACAAAACGGGATTCTATTTTTAGCGATAACCGAAGGGTTGGCAGGTGCCATTTCCCAGTGCTTTAATTCACTTAATGGAATCTGTCGAGATACGTATGGGTTTTTAACATCGTAGGCTTTCGGAAAATTTAATGGAAGAACAACGGTACTTTTTGTTGAAGCAATATCGCTTGCAATCTGGTATTCATTTCCAGACCCGAGATAGATAAAGTTCAGGTCAAATTCCTTGGCTATTTTTTGAGCACGAAGGATTTCCCATTTGTCATTGGTTTGAAAGAACATCGTTTCTTTCGTTTGCGCATTCAACGCTTCCAGTGAAAGGTTTTTCTTATCACTGTTCTTTAAATACCATTGCCCATCGTAAAGGGCTTGTCTAAGCAATGCAATCGCCCCCATTTGTGAGGAAGGATATGTTTGTTTGGAAACTCCTTTTTTGAAAGAGAAGTAGCTGCTAGATGAATTTCCGTTAAGCAATGGTTCACTCTTCTCACCTAGTGAAACGAATGCGCCTTGTCCGCGTGCAATGCCATCTTGCTGATGCGTCATCGCAAAGCCAAATCCTTTTTCAATGAGTGCGAGGTTTGCCTTTTTATCTGAGACATACAACATTGTTGCATTGACCTCGGGATGAATTGATTCGTTCCAGTAGAATGCACCCTTTTTTCCCGTTTCAAGTTGTGGTTTTGGACCAGGTGAAGCTACTGCTTTTGGTACGCCAATGCCGCTGTTCAACTCAATGAATGCTGGAAGTATTGTTTTACCAGAGCAATCAATTTCAACAGCTCCATTCGGGATGCTTACAAAAGGTCCAACCTTCACAATTTTATCGTCCTTTATCAGGATGGTACCTTTGATCTTTTTATCAGGAGAAATGTAAATATGCGCGTTTTTCAAGGCATAGTATTCTGGCTTCGAATCAGCAGTACCGTTGTTTGGCGTTATTTGACTGTACCCAAGAAGAGTAGAAAACAGAAAGAAAAGCGCGATCGCTTGTTTCATAGAGAGCATCGTTTTGAAAACTGTGTGAAATTATAAAATTGTACTGACATAAAAGAATTAGCCACTGTTAGTCCTTCATTTTTTTAAATTTGCAAATAAAATATTATGTATAAGGCCTTACATCACGCACATTCTGGATTACGTTGGATAGCGCTAATTCTCCTACTTGTTGCAATTTTCAACGCCGCAAGATCTCAGACTACGGGTGTTTATTCGAAGAAGGATAAAATGATAAACCTTTTTGCGATGGTGATGCTGCATATTCAATTACTTATTGGTTTGGCGTTGTATTTTGTGAACTCACCAAAAGTGAGCTTTGCAGAAGGTTGGATGAAAGTTGCGATGTACCGTTTTTATGGGATGGAGCACTTGATTGGAATGATCCTAGCAATTACCCTTGTTACGCTTGGTCGTAAAAAGGCTGAGAAGCTTAAGAATACACGCGATAAGCACAGAAGAGTAATGATTTCGTATACGATTGCGCTTGTGCTTATTTTGCTATCAATTCCATGGCCGTTTAGAGAAGCATTAGGAGGCGCATGGGCATAAAACAAGTAGTTGTTCTTAGCTTAGTACTTGTTGGGTGTAGTTCGCCCGAACCGGCTGAAGGTAACGCATCTAGTGTAAGTGGTGAGGTTTTTTTTAATCAACGTTGTGCGGAGTGCCATGGCTTAGATGGGAAGGCTTCCATTGCAGGAGCGACTGATCTATCTGCATCAACACTAAAGGACGAAGACATTAAAGATATTATTGAGAACGGTAAGAATGGGATGCCCCCGTTTAAGATCATGTTAGATTCTGAGGAGGTCCTAAACAATACAATTGAACACGTTAAATCATTGAGAAAATAGGATGAGCCAAGGACATATACTTATAGACGCAGTTGAAGAAAGATGTGTTCTTGTAGGGGTGATTACATCCGACATTACGGAAGTTCAAGCCGAAGAATACCTCGATGAGTTGGAATTTCTGGCATTGACTGCTGGTGCAATTACACAAAAGAAGTTTTTTCAAAAATTGCCTTACCCGAATCCCAAAACCTTTGTTGGATCTGGAAAGTTGGAAGATATCGCAGCGTTTGTAAGAGCAGCTGACATTGATCTAGTCATTTTTGATGATGAACTTTCTCCTTCACAAGTGCGAAATATTGAGAAAGTACTGGAAGTGAAAATTCTTGATCGGAACAATTTGATTTTGGACATCTTCGCTAGCCGTGCACGAACGTCATACTCAAAAACACAAGTCGAATTGGCTCAACTGCAATACCTTTTGCCTCGCTTGACTAATTTGTGGACACACCTTGACAGACAGAAAGGGGGAATTGGTATGAGAGGACCAGGTGAAACGGAAATAGAAACAGATAGACGAATCATTCAAGATAAAATTGCTTTGCTACGAAAGAAGCTGGTGAAAATTGACAAGCAAAAATCAGTGCAACGAGGAAACCGAGGTCAACTGGTGCGTGTTGCTTTAGTTGGCTACACGAATGTCGGCAAGAGTACAGTTATGAACTTGTTGAGTAAATCAGAAGTATTTGCGGAGAATAAACTTTTTGCAACGCTCGACACGACTGTTCGTAAAGTAGTTATTGAAAATTTACCTTTTCTTCTAACAGATACGGTTGGATTTATTCGAAAACTACCGCATCAATTGGTAGAGTCATTCAAGTCAACACTGGATGAGGTCAGAGAAGCTGATATGCTTGTCCATATATTGGACATTTCACATCCAAACTTTGAAGATCATTTCCGCGTAGTTAATGAGACTTTAGCTGAAATTGATAAAGAGGAGAAGCCGACAATTGTTGTTTTCAATAAGGTAGATGCGTTCACCTACACGCAGAAAGACGAAGATGATCTAACTCCAGAAACGCAGGAAAATCATTCACTTGAAGATCTAAAGAAAACATGGATGGCAAAGCTGAATGATACGAAGTGCGTATTTATCTCGGCAAAGGATAAGGAGAATGTAGAAGAGTTTAAGAAAATTCTCTACGATGAAGTGAAGAAAATATTTCAGGAGCGCTATCCCTACCACAACTTTTTGTATTAATAAAAAACCCCTTCATCTGAGATGAAAGGGTTTTGGAGATCTTGTGATCATTCTCTAGTTAATCTCTTACTAGCTGAAGGAAGCCGTGACCGTCAATTTCGTCTCCATTGACCCCCTTGGCTACATACTTGTAATAGTATGTTCCTTCCCCAGCTTCAATTCCTAGTGGAGTTGTACCATTCCATCCAATCAAGGCTCCTAATGAAGGATCAAATACTTGTTCGAACATCACGTTACCCCAACGATTAAGAATTACAAATTCTATACTTACAGCATTTGTTGTTTCAAGGAAGTAGACATCATTGTCTCCGTCACCATTTGGTGTAAACACGTTAGGTGCAACAACTGTTGGAACAGGATACGTACATGATCCATCGTCAAACGTTGCATTAGGGTCATAGTTATCCGCAGTTGGATCAGTACAACCACATGCAGTAACTGAAATGTTAACATATGCTGTATCAGCACAAGGCCCTTCAGAAGCAACCAACATTACAATTGTCGACTGTGAATAAACCTGACTTTGACTGTTTGTATTGTTTGTATTCAAATTTGCTCCGTTTCCAAAGTCCCAATAATATGTCGATGCATTTTGACTATCATTGGATAGCGTTACACCAACTGGATCACAACCATTATCAGGCGTTGCACTAGCAACCGCTTGCGGAGGATTCTCCATTTCAACAAATACACTGTCGATAGCACTACAAACGTCGTCAGCAACAGTGAAGAAGTACCATCCAGAACCTAAATTCTGCCAAGCCGTTCCATCAATAAAGCTACCTGTACCGAAGTCGTCCCAATTGGCTTGGTCATCCCAGTGTTAATATGATTGTCCATTATTATTTGTTTCTCCAGAGACGTAGGCTGAAACCCAGCCATCCTGATTACACGAACTCGTCGGGTTCTGAATCAAGGAATCAATTACCAATGTCTGATTAAGATCTATCGTTACTGTGTCAACACCCGTATATCCACATGAATTGGTCACTGTTACGAGATAATCTACCGAACCAGTCATCGGTGCTGTTGTTGGGAAATAAGCTGATGTTCCCGTTTGTCCACCTTCCCAAGCATAGGTGAATGGTGGGAACAATAAGTTACTTGGGTCATTTACAATCGCGGAAACCAATATTGAATCGTTGTAACATTGCACAAGTGTGTCAGTTTCAATTATATCAAAGACCATGGAGTCCAAGATCCAAATAGTACCACTGGATATAATGGTGTCTCCACATTGTGAAATAGTAATGGCAGTAATTGTCACCGATTCAGTATTATCAGGGAATCCATCAGCAATTGGATCAATTGTCAATGTGATCGTATCTTCTCCTGGCAAGAACATAATTGGGTTGGCTAATGGAAGGTAATCTGTCCCGTCAATTGCTGTACCACTAATGTCGTAGTTGATAATTAAAGTATCTCCTAATTGCGTTTGAGGACGAATAAAGGAAAGATCAGCAGTTGAACATCCTTCATAAATACTAGTATCTCCAGAAACAGTAGCAACGGCAACCTGAATTGCTTCAGAGCTGAATGAGTTGGCCTGTAAGAAAACACCCGAATCATAGGACTGGTCACCTACATTTGAGATCGCTAACTTAATGTGATATGTCTGACCACACTGCACCGTAGCATTTGCAGAAAGCAATGTAGTAGTACCATCGTATTGAATGGCAGTACCGTAAGCAGCACCTCCCAAGTTGTCTACGTAGTAAGCCACGTTACTTGACGGTCCAACGTTGTTAATTGTTACAGGCGTTGTTGTGCCAGGAATGATTGCAAGGTTTTCACCACCCGCTGGATATCCTGCGAGCGCATATGGCCCAGCAATTCCAGGTCCCCAAAGGAAGAATCCAAAAGCATCATTAAATGTAGATGGCGAGAATTCTGGGTATTCATCAGATCCAAAAAGGTAGTTAAATGAGATTGTATCACCAGCTGGGACAAAATCAAATTCCAATACGATACCATTTGTTGGTGAAGCAGAGGCAATTGCCGAAAGGTGAGGGTCAGTACTTACGTTCGGAGTAGCTGGATTATTATCTGTATAACTTCCTGATGAGTTCGGTCCAATTGCTCCAATTCCATTTCCTGTTGATAAAAGAACACCAGTAGGAATAGGGAATGTAGTACCGTTATCGTCGAAGAAAGTAGCATTTCCTTGAGTAATCAAAGAATTCGCCGGACTTCCGTTAACGGTAATGTTCGAAGCGGTGACTCCAAATCCAAGTAAAACGTTTTGCACTAGCTGATCTGGTGTCATCGTGTTTTGTACGATTATCTGTCCTGATGAAGTAAATGAGAGCAATAAAGCCGCAAATCCAACAATTAGTTTTTTAGTCATTTTTTAGTGTTTGATATCAGATAGACTTTGTAATCTGTAGTTTGGTTGCACGAAAATCGAATATTGTACCTAGATTACCTAATTATTTTAATAAAATTACGACTTTTGGAGGGTTCTTAAACGATTTTACCATGGAAGCAACACAAGCATATATAGCAGAAAACAAGGAGCGTTTTCTCAATGAATTATTAGATCTTTTGAAAATCCCTTCGATCTCAGCCGATCCAGCTTATTCGGGAGATGTTCATAAGACAGCAGAGTTTATCGCCGATCAGTTAAAGAAAATTGGTGCCGAAAACGTTGAGATTTGCCAAACGGCTGGATATCCAATTGTATATGGTGACAAAATTATTGATCCATCAATTCCAACGGTTTTGGTGTATGGACATTATGACGTTCAACCAGCAGACCCCATCGATTTATGGACAAACCCAGCGTTTGAACCAATAGTAAAGAATACAGAAATCCATCCTGATGGTGCCATTTTTGCACGTGGAGCTTGTGATGACAAGGGTCAAATGTACATGCACGTGAAGGCTTTTGAGGCAATGATGAAAACGAATGAACTTCCTTGTAATGTGAAGTTTATGATTGAAGGAGAAGAGGAAGTGGGAAGTGAAAACCTTGGAATCTTCGTTAAAAACAATCACGAGCGCTTAAGTGCGGATGTGATTCTAGTCTCTGACACAGGAATGATTGCAAACGATGTTCCTTCAATTACAACAGGTTTGAGAGGATTGAGCTATGTTGAAGTTGAGGTGACAGGACCAAACCGAGATTTACATTCTGGACTTTACGGCGGTTGCGTTGCCAATCCGATCAATATTTTGGCAAAAATGGTTGCTTCACTTCACGATGAAAACAATCATATTACCATTCCTGGATTTTACGATAAAGTTGTTGAGCTCTCCGATGAGGAACGGGCCGAAATGGCAAAGGCTCCTTTCAGTAAGGAAGCATACTGCAAAGCACTCGATATGGAGGATGTATATGGTGAATCTGGATATTCAACACTCGAACGAGGTTCTATTCGTCCAACCTTGGATGTGAATGGAATTTGGGGTGGATACATTGGAGAAGGTGCGAAGACCGTAATTGCGTCCAAAGCATATGCGAAGATTTCAATGCGTTTGGTACCAGACCAAGATCCAGAAGAAATAACAAAGCTCTTTATGGATCACTTCATGTCGATTGCTCCTACTGGAACAAAGGTAAAAGTAACTCCACATCATGGAGGAGAGCCAGCTGTAACACCAATTGATTCGGATGGGTATAGAGCGGCAAGTATGGCTTATGAAAAAACATTTGGTAAAAAGCCCATTCCAATGAGAAGCGGAGGGTCAATTCCAATCGTTGCAATGTTTGAAAAAGAACTGGGTTTAAAGACCATTTTAATGGGGTTTGGACTTGATAGTGATGCGATTCACTCACCAGATGAGCACTTCGGATTATTTAATTATTACAGAGGAATTGAAACAATTCCATATTTCTTCAGTTATTATAGAGAACTGTTAAATTCTTAATTATGAAGAAAGTACTTGCCGTAATTGGCTGTGTGTTTGTTCTGGCCTCGTGTACGTTTTACGAGCCAGAATTTAGAGGGGGGGAATCAATCCAGGTTGGTAAAATTGAAGGAAGAGACATTCAAATTACGGCTGGTGCAACAATCTATAACCCAAATGGGTATGGAATAAAAGTCAAGCCTTCTACGCTTGATGTGTACGCTGGTGAAGAATACATCGGAAAAATTCATCTCGATAAGAAGTTTAAAATGAAAGCCAAGCAGGAAACGTCTATCGAAGCACCGATGACTGCGACACTTGCAGAAGGAGCGATGTTTCGAGCAATTAAGTTGCTCAATAAGGACAAAATCACCTTGCGACTTTCTGGAAAAGTGAAGGCGGGCGTTTGGTTTTTGAGCAAGAAATTCGACGTAAACGAAACGCGCACACTGGATGGCCTTGATTTGGGATTAAATTTTTGATAGATTATTTATCCAGAAATACACGATGGACACGTTTGGAAAAGCTTGTCATTACTTCATACGGAATCGTATCCAATGCCTTAGCAAATGCCACGATTGAATGGTGTTCACCTATCAGCTCAACTGAATCACCTTCATTGACTTGTAGTCCAGTAACATCAACCATGATCATATCCATACAAACATTTCCTACTGTTTTACAGTAGTTCCCTTTGATGTACACGCCACCATTTCCTTGACCTAGACTTCTTCGAAATCCGTCGGCATAACCAACAGGGACGATTGCAATTTCCATTGGTGTTTCGGCAAAAAAGGATCGTGAATACCCAACAGATTCACCTTTTTCTACCTTTTTGATTTGAGAAATTGAACTGTACCATGAAACGGCTGGTCGCAAATGCTCATCTGTTGAAGCGCCATACATTCCTATACCTAATCGCACCATATCAAGTTGAGCACTTGGATAATTTTGTACACCCGTTGAATTCAAGATATGCCGCATGATGGAATAAGCAAATTCATTGTCTAATTGGTCAGCTAGAATATTAAATGTATCGATTTGTCCTCGGGTAAATTCTGAGTTTTCTATGTCTGACTCTGCCAAGTGAGAGTAGATACTTTTGATATAAATTTCGGGTTGACCTTTAATCAAATCAATCAGTGCAGGAAGCTTTTCTTTGGCGAACCCTAAACGATTCATGCCCGTTTCCAGTTTTATATGGATAGGATAATGGTCCCTGGATTGATTGATTAATTCAACAATGAATGTGTTTAACTGTTGAAGCGAGAAAATCGCTGGTTCGAGGCTGTATTCGATGCATTGTGCAAAAGCACTTTCCTCACAATTCATCACAAGAATTGGGGCTTTGATTCCGCTCTTGCGCAATTCAACTCCTTCATCTACATAAGCGACGCCAAGATAATCGACACCCATTCCTTCCAGAAATTTTCCCATCGTTCGGGCGTCCGAGCCATAAGACGAAGCTTTCACCATGCAGAGGAGTTTCGTATCTTCTTTAAGCTTTGACTTGTGAAAGTTGATGTTATGCCTCACAGCGGTCAGATCAATTTCAAGAAATGTCTGATGATTTTGCTGCTTGAAGTTGCGCGCAATTTGTTCCATTTTGGCTGCACGCGTTCCTTTAATTAGAATGCAGGAATTTTGATAACTATACTCAAATTGTTCATCAGGATAATGGAAATGGAATTCTGAAGGGTCAAAAGACTCAATAATTTCTCGAATTTCATTTTCGCGGGCTTCATTTTTTTCACTCAAACCAACAATGACAATTCGCTTTTTGTCGTTCGCATTCGCTAGTTGATACCCCAGCGAAAGCCGCAGAGAATCATTATCTAGATTGTAGGTATCGTTGATGATCGTGTTACCATGAATACCGTCGTAAGATTCCAGTCGGAGTGCAAGTGCATTGAGTTCACGAATGGATTCAGGCAATTGTTTTGAATCAATACCCAATTCCAAAGCCATCGAAACAGCAAGTCTGGCGTTTTGTCTACTCATTGAATCCGTAAACGACAACTCCTTCAGAAGGTCTTCATGTCTACTGTTCGGGACAAAGCGACCAGTTGAAATCATTAAACCCTGAATGGATTCTGGATAAAGAAAATGATCCACCTCTTCGAAAAGAATAAGTTTTTCATTCAAGTGTTCCTCTGCAGTGTCAAAAACTTCGCGATGCGCTGAGCCGAAGGAGGTTAGAATTCCATGCGTTGGTTGAATCATCTCCTTTAATTGTCGCATTTCGCCTTTTCCAGGAACGCCAACTTCAATAATTGCGACATCAGTATTCTCAGTCAATTCTAAAAGAGAGACTGCAACTCCGAGTCTTGAGTTGTAACTTTTGGGGCTGCGTGCAACATTAAATTGTTCGCCTAATAGGTGACTTAGCCATTCTTTGACAGTCGTTTTTCCGTTGCTTCCAGTAATTGCTACTACAGGACAAGAAAAGCAATTTCGATGATGTTTTGCAAGCGCTTGTAAGGAACTGTAGGTGTTTTCAACAACGATCTCTTTTGCATCCGTAAGATTTTCGGTGTATCCAGGCTTGCTCACGATAAAATAGCGAACGCCTTTTTCATAAGCGTCTTGGATAAAGTTGTGCCCATCACGAAAAACACCTTCAAGTGCAAAAAATAGCACTCCATCACCATTCGAAATTCGTCTTGAGTCAAAAGCAACAGAACGGATTACAGTTAAATCCTGTTCAGGCGAATGATGATCGAATAAATTTGCTAAATCTGTGTATGCGTAATCGAGTTTCAATGCAAAATCTTATTGTAACAGGATCGACAAAGGGGTTTGTATTCTTCAACTGCTCCGACGAGAACTTGTTCTTTGTCGTCTACTGTTCGGTGAGAAAACTGTGCTAAGTTACCACAAGATACGCAAATCGCATGAACCTTAGTTACATATTCTGCAATGCTCAGCAATTTTGGCATTGGTCCAAACGGAACACCTTTAAAATCCATATCGAGACCAGCGATAATTACGCGAACCCCTTTTTCTGCAAGGTTTGTGCAGACATCAACGATACCGTCGTCAAAAAACTGTGCCTCATCGATAGCAACAATTTTTTGTTTTTCCCATAGATCCAATATAGAAGCGGACGATTCTACGCAAATTGCTTCAAAACTATTTCCCTGATGACTTACCACATCCTTTTTATGGTAACGATCGTCTACAATGGGTTTCACTAGAAGAATTTTCTGATTAGCAAACTCAGCACGTTTTAGACGCCGAATTAACTCTTCCGTTTTTCCCGAAAACATTGAGCCGCATACGACTTCGATCCATCCGTGCTGTCTACCTTCGGGAAAATGCTCTAAAAACATAGAATTCTGGGCTTTTAAGGTTATCAACAAACGTTCGAAGAGAAAAACAACCAGATGGATTCCTACACTCTTTATTTGTTGGGTAACTTTGAAGAATAAAAATCGTTATTAAGTTGCACAGTTTACACACTTCGTTAGCAACTTAATTAAAATGTTGAAAAGTCGATTTATCGAAATAGCCGATGAAAAATTTACAAGCGTACAAGAAACAAATTCAGGAGATTGAAGGACTCATTAGCAAATTGGAAGAAGGCGAGTTGAGCCTAGATGAGCTGCTAACCTTGGAAAAGCTCACAAGAGAGTTGCATGAGAAAAGTATCATTCTCAAATACAAAGCCTTTGAAACCCATGTCAATGGAGAAACTGCACCACCAGTTGAGGAAGAACCGATCGTTGAGTTTCAACCAGTGGAAGAGGTAAGTCCTGAGGAGCCAGATGAAGAGGAAGAAACGCCAAACATTGATTTCTCTATTTTTGAGAGCATGAACGGAGCTGTGGAAGGGTCTGAAGAAACCTTTGAACCTGAGCCGGAAATTGAAAAAGAGCCAGAGGTTGCAATCCAACCTGTTGATGTCACTCCTGAACCTGATGAGGAAGAAGAAATAGCAGAACCAGAAATGGTTGAGGAAGAACCTAAGCCAGTTGAGGAACCGAAAGCTGAAGTTAATTTGTCTTTTTGGGAAAAAATAAATGTTGAAGACAATTCATTGGGAGCTCAATTTGCGGGTGCTAAATTGGATTCGCTTGTTGGAGCCTTTGGTTTAAATGAGAAACTCAGATACATCAATGACCTGTTTGATGGGTCAAGTGAAATGTTCAGTGATGCGATTAAGGTGTTGGATTCTCAGCAGAATTTGGATGATGCACGTATGAAAGTTGGAGAGCTGGCCTCAGAACACGCTTGGGATCCAGAAGAGGAATCTGTTGTAGAATTTATAACGTTTGTAAACAGACGTTATGCATAGGTTTTTGCTGATTGGTCTGCTGTTTACCTTTTCAACGGCAAACGGACAGATTGAAGAAGTTCGACGAATAACAGAAACACTTTGTTCACCTGAATTTCACGGTCGTGGTTATGTTAATAAGGGAGACTCGATAGCTGCGGCATTTCTGTCCAGTGAGTTTCATAAAATTGGCGTTGCTCCCTACAAGGATTCTTATTCTCAATCTTTTGAGCTCAACGTAAATACATTTCCAGCAAAAATGGAACTCTTGCAAGATGGTGTCAAGTTGATTCCAGGAATTCATTTTGTCGTAGATCCAAGTTCTGGACCTTCACCAGATTATCATCGTGCTAAATCATTTGAACCATACCTAATTACTGGTACGGACCTTCTCGATGAAGAAATTTTTGTTGCGAAGATGACAGAAATGTCTCAAATAGGATCGACAACCATCATTTTTGATCTTACAGATGTTTCGGGTGATACTTTAAGGCAATTATCGTCGATACCAGCATCCTTTGCAAAGGATATTCCTGTGATGCAGATTGTAGACAAGAAGTTTACGTGGTCTGTAGGACGCGAGCAATTGAAGTATCCTTTGGTGTACATTCAAGATTCAATCGTAAATCGATCTGGCACATTTGATATGCACATAGATGCGGAATTCATAGAGTCGTATAAAACGCAAAATATTATCGCATATATTCCAGCAAAAAAGAAATGTTCAAAAACGGTTGTTTTTACAGCACACTATGACCATCTAGGTCGAATGGGAACCAATACCTATTTCCCAGGTGCGAATGACAATGCTTCGGGCACAGCAATGCTCTTAACAATGGCGAATTATTTCAAGGAAAATTCGGCCGAGTTTAATATCATGTTCATTGCTTTTGCAGGCGAAGAAGCTGGCTTGGTCGGTTCCAAATATTTCGTAGAACATCCACCTATTCCGTTGAAAAAAATAAAATTCTTGGTCAATCTTGACATCATGGGAAGTGGAGAAGAGGGCGTCACAGTTGTGAATGCCACTTTATTCGAGAAGCAATTCAAACTATTGGAGGAGATCAATCAAGAGAAAGCACTATTGGCGAAAGTAAAACGAAGAGGACCAGCTGCCAATTCAGATCACTATTGGTTCACTGAAAAAGGAGTCCCAGCATTTTTTATTTACACAATGGGACCGAACAAACACTACCACGATGTATTTGATAAATACAGTGAGTTGAGTTTTAATGAATACGACGATATCACTACACTTTTGATCGAATTTGTGAAGCGTTTGAAGTAATTTTCACGTTTATTGGTACTCATTACTCATTGACAGCCTGTTTCAATGGGTGTTCTACTAAATAATTCATATTTTGGTTGCTCAAAACACTACACTATGAGAATATGGCTCGCCATACTTTGTCTTGGATTAGCCCTGCACGGGTTTTCGCAACCTTATGCAGGATCGGAAACAATTACTGTGGATATTTCAAAAGCAGCTGGTTGTACACCACCCTCAACTACCACGTATATGGAGTTGAATAATGTGCGTGCGATGATTCATACAGCGGGAAATTTATGGCAAATGCCAGGGCAAAATCTTGCACAATATGAAGTGCCAAAAAATTCAGGAATCATGGCGCTGTTTACATCGGCACTTTGGTTGGGAGGTGTAGATGCGAATAATCAATTGAAACTTGCAGCATTGCGTTACCGCGATGGACAAGATTATTGGACAGGTCCTCTTTCGGAAAATTCAGCGGAGACGACTGCAGAGAATTGTTCAGCTTACGACAAGCATTTCATTTCAACACAAGATGAAGTTCGGCAGTTTGATTCTTGGTATCAAGCAGGTTTGGATGATGCCCTTAATGGAACTTCAACCCAAGGCGATTTGTTTCCAAACTATTCGGTGCCTCAATTTATTAAAGATTGGCCTGCTCACGGGGATGTTTCACAAGGACAAGATTATTATTTAGCGCCCTTTTTTGATCGTGATGAAGACGGGCAGTACAGATGGGAAGACGGAGATTACCCTTGGCATGACATCAATAAAACCAAAGATTGTGCAAATGACCGAAGAGTATCTCTCTATGGAGATTTGAATTTTTGGTGGGTAATGAATGACAAAGGGAACATTCACACCGAAACTGGAGCCGATCCAATCGGTATGGAAATTCGAGCGCAAGCGTTTTCATTTGCATCGAATGATGAGATCAACAACATGACTTTTTATAATTACGAGTTAATCAACCGTGGTACACAGACACTTTATGATACTTATTTCGGTTGTTTTACCGATGGTGCTTTGGGAGATCCTTTCGATGATTTTGTGGGATGTGACGTAAACAGAGGTCTCGGATACTACTACAACGGTGATAATTTTGACGGCGACAATGCTGGATTCTTTGGTTATGGGGATAATCCACCTGCTGTTGGAGTTGATTTTTTCGAAGGGCCGTACCAAGACAACGATAGTATTGACAACGCTTATGGAATTGGAGCTGGAGAGGCATTGAATGGAATTGGATACGGCGATGGTATTGCAGATAATGAGCGGTATGGAATGCGTCGATTCTTGTATTACAGTAACACAACGAACGGTGCGAATCCAAGTCAGACAGATCCAATATTTGCGGCTGATTATTATAGCTATTTGCAAGGATTTTGGAAGGATGGAACTCGTTTTTTCTATGGTGGTTCTGGGCACCAATCTGATCCACAGGCTGATCCTAATGTCGCTTGTGATTTTATGTTCCCAGGAGATACTGATCCACTCGGCTGGGGAACTGGTGGACTTGCCCAAGCTCCATGGACAGAGCAAACAGCTGGAAATGTACCGAACGATAGACGTTTTGTACAATCTGCTGGCCCCTTTGTTTTGAAGCCAGGTGCAGTGAACAACATTACTGTGGGTGTCGTTTGGGCGCAAGCTCCCGGTGGAGGGCCTTTTGCTTCGGTTGAAGTCTTGAAAAGAGCTGACGATAAAGCACAATCACTTTTTGAGAATTGTTTTAAAGTATTGGATGCTCCTCATGCACCAGAATTGGTAGTACAAGAGCTCGAAAATGAACTCATTTTAATACTCGAGAACCCAGTTAATTCAAATAATTACCTCGAACAATATGCTGAGTTTGATCCGTTCATTGTTGCCGAAGATTCTCTTGCCGACAAGTTTTACCGCTTTCAAGGGTATCAGGTATTTCAATTGTCAGGAAATGATGTATCTGTTTCTGACCTTGAAGATGCAACAAAGGCACGTCTTGTAGCGCAGTGCGACATAGAAGACGGAATAGATCGAATAATAAATTTTGAATTCGATGAAGGCATTGGAGCAAGTATCCCTGTAGAAAAGGTGGACGGTGAAAACAAAGGAATCCGACATTCGTTTCAAATGACAGAGGATGCGTTCGCGCAAGGAGATAAAGGACTTGTTAATTTTAAGCGATACTATTATCTAGCGATTGCTTATGGATACAACAATTATAAAGACTATGACCCAACTGATCCACTGGGGCTTGACGGGCAAAAGAAGAATTACATCGCAAGTAGAAAGGCTGCTTTTGGAGAGGTAAAGGTGATAGAATGCATTCCGCACAATCCGTCGCCAGAAGCTGACGGAACAATCCAAAGCATTGCTTACGGATCAGGACCATTAATCCGCCGATTGGATGGATTTGGAAATGGTGGTCGTGCAATCGACTTAACACAAAGTTCAAGAGATGCTATCGTAGCAAATGGAT
>CAJQJL010000035.1 GCA_905478665.1 uncultured Flavobacteriales bacterium | reverse complement strand
CTTCAAGCTAATCCAGTCACTGATTGGAATGCAGGAAGGTGTAATCACCGAAAACTCTGGTTTTCCGTGTAACAAAAGCGTTGTTGGTTGTCACAATCATCCTTCAGCACAAAATGTTACGCAAGCCGTTAAGATGTCATGTAACCCTTACTTCTATGCTGTAACACGCCGAATCATCCAACAAGGGAAAGACCGAAGTAGTTTTGTTGATGCAGAAATTGGTTTAGCAAAGTGGGCTGAATACATGCACAGTTTTGGTCTCGGTGAAAAGTTGGAAACAGACATTACAGGATTACGATCAGGGGTGATTCCAGACCCCGCTTATTACGATAAGTGGTATGGTCATCATCAATGGAAATTTTCAACTATCCGTTCAATTTCAATTGGACAAGGGGAAGTGCAGTTAACGCCTCTTCAATTGGCTAATGTTGCTGCAATTATGGCAAATCGTGGGTGGTATTATACACCACATTTCGTTAAGTCGATTGGTGACGACGGTCCTTTGGAAAAATTCAAGATAAAACACCAAACAATGGTGGAACGTAAATATTTTGAACCCGTTGTTGAAGGTATGCGAGGTGTTGTATGGGACCCTGGAGGAACTGCAAGAATGGCTCGGATTGATGGAATTACCGTATGCGGTAAAACGGGTACAGTGGAGAACTATAAAGGAAGCATCAAACAAAAAAATCACTCCGTTTTTATCGCTTTTGCACCAATGAACAATCCTAAAATTGCCATTGCCGTGTTCCTCGAAAACGCAGGAGGAGGTGGTGGTACATGGGCAGCGCCTACAGCCAGTTTAATGATTGAAAAATACATCAATGGAGAGGTTAAAAGTATCGCCAAGGAAGAGCGAATTCTCAATGCTGTTTTAAAAGGTGGGCCTAAATGAGAAAGAACCAATCATTAACTGGAAGTCTCGATTGGCCATTATTAATCGCCATTGTTCTCATGATGATAATGGGGCTCGCCACAGTATATTCTGTAGCGTACAATCCTGATCACCCAAGCATCTTTGATTTTTCTCAAAAATATGGAAAGCAAATTATGTGGCTGGGAATCTCTCTCTTTCTGGGGCTTCTTGTCTTTCTAATTGATTCGGATATCTATCAAAAATTTGCGTTACCAATCTACATTTTCTTTATTTCCCTATTGGTCATTGTGTTGTTTATGCCCCCCGTTAATGGTGCTCGCGCTTGGTTGGGAATCGGTACAATGGGAATTCAACCTGCAGAGTTTGCCAAGATTGGTACTGCTATTCTGCTTGCACGTTATCTCAGTTCGGCAAACCTGAAGAGTCAGAACAAAACGACTGTATTCGTCTCCAACGGAATTATTTTGCTTCCGATGGTGCTTATTCTTCTTCAACCAGATGCTGGAACATTTATCGTCTTTACGGCTTTTCTTTTCGTACTTTATCGAGAGGGTGTTTCCTACGATCCACTTATTTTATTCTTACTTAACCTTCTCCCATTTCGCTTTCTGCACTTCAAGCGAACATGGTTAGGAAGTCACTTCATCCCAATTCTCTTCATCGTAATATTTTTAAGTGTTGTCACCCTACTTTTGAGTCAGGAAACCATAACGCTTGACATGTTCCCAGGTCATGAATTTCCAGGAATCGTTGGTATGCTATTTTTCCTTGCTGTTTTTGCACTCGTTGGCTACTTCTTTATGCGGTGGATTTTTGCCAAGCGTGACCGCAAGCGTGCAGCAACCATTGCAATTATTGGATTTGTGCTTGCCGCTGGACTGGCAACAACGGTGGATTATGCTTTTGAAAAACTCGCTGACCACCAGAAAGAGCGAATTGAACTACAGCTAGGTCTGCGTGTTGATCCTGATGGTGATGACTACAATAGAAATCGCGCCATGGCAGCAGTTGGATCTGGCGGTTTATTGGGAAAGGGATATGGAAATGCGTCTGTCTCCAGTGTTCGAACGAATCATGTTCCTGAAAGTGAAACAGATTTTATTTTTTGTCCATTTGCAGAAGAATGGGGGTTCGCTGGAACATTGGTTTTGGTGTTTCTCTACATTTTCATTTTGCTTAGAATCGTGCTGATTGCAGAGCGACAAAAAGCGGTGTTTAATCGAGTCTACGCCTATTCTGTTGCCATGATACTCTTCTACCACTTTGCCATTAACATCGGGATGAGCATCGAGTTCGCACCAGTCATCGGAATCCCACTTCCTTTTTTCAGTTATGGTGGATCATCCATGATGTCTTTCTCTATTATGATGTTTATCTTATTGAAGCTTGACAGTCAGCGAAAAGACGTTCTGAACTAATTTAAGAAACTTTAACGTGGCACGAGAAACCCTTTACGCCATTCCAGCGTGCAGATTAATGCATTTCTTAGTACATTTACAAACCAAGATCAACCATGGAAAAGAAGACGACATCAACAAAGAAGAATTTTCTTGCGCGATTGAGAGATCGTTCAAAGAGTAAAGACAGAGTTGTGTTCAAAAAAAGAACACGACGAGTTTTAACAATTCTGTTCTGGCTAGGAGCTTTCATGCCAGTCTTTGTTATAACGTTTTTAATTTATTCTCAACCCGAGGAAGAACTCCCTTCTGTAGAAATGCTGGAGAACCCACCAGAACTTCTCGCTTCAATCGTCTATGCTGATGATGGAAAGACTGAATTGGGACGTTACTGGAGTGTTAATAGAACCACGGTTGACTACAAAGAAATTTCTCCATATGTTTTTGATGCATTGATTGCTACAGAGGATGAGCGTTATATGGAGCATCCTGGTGTAGATTTGAGGGCACTCACTAGGGCGATTGTCAATATGGGAGAAAAGGGTGGTGCTTCTACGATTAGTCAACAGCTCGCAAAACTACTTTTTACGCTACAGGAGCGTGAACGAATTGCCCAACTGCGTGCTGAGGGAAAAGATATCCCCCCTGGTTTAACAGGAATGCGTAAACGTTTGGATGAGAAGATCAAGGAAAACATCATTGCGATTCGTTTGGAGGAGCGTTATACGAAGGAAGAAATCATTACAATGTATCTGAACCAATTCGATTTTCTGTACAATGCAGTAGGAATCGAGAACGCTGCAAAAGTCTATTTCAATAAAAAACCAATAGACCTTACTAAAGCAGAAGCTGCTATACTTATTGGGATGTGCAAGAACCCTGGCGAATACAACCCACACACGTACAAAATTAGAGATTACCGCCCAAAAGCAGCAAAACGATTTGAAGTTTCTATTAATGATGTGACTGACGCACAAATTCGTGAATTACGGGATGCCGATAGCCTAAATGCTATAAAAAGAAGAAATCAGGTTTTGTTCCAGTGGAAACGTAATAGTACTGGTGACATGAAGAATGCCGCCTTAAAAAACTACATTACGCAGGAAGAATACGATAGCTTAATTACCCAGCCAATTACGGTTGACTACCAGGTCGTGGATCACAAAGAAGGATTGGCACCATATTTCAGAGAGTCATTACGAGCAGAAGTTTCTGCATTATTTAAGCAAACTGATGAAAATGGTGAGTTGATCTACAAAAATGCAGACGGAGAAGCATACAATGTGTACAAAGATGGTCTGCGCATTTACACAACAATTAATGTGTCGTTACAGAAATACGCAGAAGCGTCTGTTACAAGGCATCTAAAGGAAGACTTACAGCCTCAATTTGACAAAAATAATGCGAAGGTTAAGCACTTCCCCTTTGCCAATGTCTCAAATGGTAAAGCTGTTACTGAAGAACGTCGTCGTAGCATTATGAATCGCGCCAGAAAGAACTCTGAGCGTTACAACATTATGCTAGAGGCTGGAATTTCCATAAATGAAATTGAGGAAAATTTTGACCTCCCTGTCCCCATGCGTATATTCTCTTGGAATGGAGAAATAGACACTTTACTTTCTCCCAATGATTCTATTCGCTATTACAAAGGATTACTCCGCTCTGGATTACTTTCAATTGAGCCGAGCACAGGATTTGTTAAAGCTTGGGTGGGTGGTGTAGATTTTAAACATTTTGCTTTTGATCACGTAAAACAAAGTAAGCGTCAGGTTGGATCAACAATTAAACCTTTCGTCTATTCTACAGCTCTTTTAATGGGCGTGGTGAAGCCTTGCACTGAGTTTGAAGATATGCCTTACTGTGTTGACCTCATTGGTGAAGCAGGAAAACTGAATGGAAAATGGTGTCCAAGTGGAGACATCCCCGTTGGTAAAACAGTGGCTTGGGCCTTAGCAAACTCTAACAACCCTGGAACGGTAGCCGTAATGTCAAAAATGGGAGGTTATGCTGGTCCTAAGAGTATTTCAAAAATCCTAAAAGGCTTAAAAATCAATTTGCGCCCAGAAGACGAAGTGCCATCGATGTGTCTTGGTATCATGGATATGTCGCTCTATGAAATGGTTGGTGCACAAGCGATGTTTGTGAATCAAGGAATCTTTGTAGAGCCAACTACGATCATGCGTATTGAGGATCGAAATGGAAACATTATTTACAATGCTGAGCCTTATACAAAAGAAGTGTTGAACTCAAGTGTCGCCTATAAAACACTAGAAATGATGAAGGGCGTAGTTCAATTTGGAACTGGTGGTTCACTGAGGGCTACTTGGCGAAAATGGGGAGGTATAACTGCTCCAATGGCTGGAAAAACAGGAACAACACAATCCAATTCGGATGGTTGGTTTATGGGCTTAACACCCGACTTGGTTACTGGAGTTTGGACTGGTGCTGAAGACCGAGATGTTCACTTTAGGAGCATGGAGTGGGGACAAGGTGCGAGAATGGCCTTGCCAATATATGGGTACTACATGCAACAAGTATACAAGGATAAAAAACTAAAAATATCAACGGCAGATTTTGAGATCCCCATTGGATACGACCCATCTATATTTGAATGTAATCCTGAAGATGGTACAGATACTGACCCATTTGGAATTAATTGACTCTATGAATAAAGTTGTAAAAAATGTTGAAGAAGCGCTCGAAGGATTAGAGAGCAACATGACAATCATGCTAGGCGGATTTGGATTGTGTGGAATTCCTGAAAACTCGATCAATCATATGGTCAAAATGGAAATTTCTGGGTTGACCTGTATTTCTAACAATGCTGGTGTGGATGATTTCGGCCTTGGACTTCTTCTACAAAAGAAACAAATAAAAAAAATGGTTAGCTCCTATGTTGGGGAGAACGATGAATTTGAACGGCAAATGCTTTCAGGAGAATTGGAAGTTGATCTAATACCACAAGGCTCACTCGCTGAAAGGTGTCGTGCTGGTGGAGCTGGTATTCCAGCCTTTTTTACCCCTGCTGGATTTGGAACAGAAGTAGCCGAAGGAAAAGAAGTTCGAGACTTCAACGGGAAGCCGCATATTCTTGAATCTGCCCTCACCGCAGACTTCGCAATTGTAAAAGCATGGAAGGGTGACACTGAAGGAAACTTGGTGTTTAAAGCAACAGCGCGCAATTTCAATCCAATGATGGCAATGGCGGGAAAAATAACTATTGCAGAGGTGGAAGAGTTAGTACCAGCTGGTGAACTTGACCCAAACTACATTCACACACCAGGCATATTTGTTCAACGTATCTTTCAGGGAGAAAAATTTGAGAAACGCATTGAGCAACGCACTGTTAGACAACGTGAAGCATAAATTAAATTGTCTTTCTCGCGAATCGTTTTACGATAAAATACACGAAGTACGTATAGAGCGCCACCCAAAGTGGTAGGCTAGGTAATGTCAACCTATCTCCTTGCCAGAAAGAGATTCCACTAGAAAGAATAATTAACAATAAGGGAAGCATCACGATCAATAGCTGCTGTACAACCTTCCATTTCCGCCGAAAGAACTGAACAAATCCCAAAATGACCAATATTCCACCGAGCACAATGTGGATTCGGAAATAAATTTGATTGACTTCTGCCATGTAGTTGAATAAGGGCACACTATGAACTGGAGCTTCCAAATACTCTGGATCGCCCTTAATGTTTGAGTCTAAATTTCCTGTGTACTGTTCTAGATACGCCGCTTTATGCTCACCTATTTCCTCCCAAACCTCATCGTTAGAATAGTCGATTACTATGCTTAAAGCTTCATCGTACTCCATCCCATGAATGTCTGCGTATCCTTTTGCCAAAAAGAAGTTCTTGAAGGTGTTGGAGCCAATTTGAGAAATTGAAAAGGTATCATATTTTGCCTTCATCAGACCAATCTGAAAGAACAAAGGTATCAGGTAAACAGCCACCCATATAAATTTTCGCCGATCTGAACGCTGCGTTTTGTAAATGGAATATGGAAGCAGGGTAATCAGTGTAATCTGTAATAGCGGATAGAAAACAGGTCGTATCAAAGACAATAATACGAGCAATAATATAGCACTCGCAACAAATTTCCGCGACGCCAGATTTTTTAGATTCCTTCCAACGAGATAGACGAATATACTCAATAGAAAAATGGTCGAAACCTCTGTCAACCCATGCAGCGTAAGGGCCACAAAGGAAGCATTGGACAGTACAATCAACGCCCCTACCCATGCAGCAATCTTTGATTTGGTCGCCGCTTTGATTCCCAAGTAGATAAAATTGACTGAAAGCAGCCACATAAAAAATTGACAAAACCATAAGAAGCCAATTCCCCCTACGATCGTACACAATTTCACAAACAACGGAAAGAGAAACGGACGCGTAGCTATGTGCCCTGTTTCCACAGCTTCCCCAAAAATCCAATCTCCATAATGAAAATAGTACTTCGCATCATGTGCAAAATACATGGTCTCTTCGGAAACACCACCCAAAAGGCTGTACACCCAAAAGTAGAACGCGACCGAAACAATATTCAATACAACTAAGTGCTTAAGCAATGGGTTATTTTGGCTCATTATACAACTTGAATTGTGAAAATTAGTCATTAGTTTCACTCAACAAAATTTCGGTGGATAAAATTCTATCTTTGAATGCGCAGTAGCACATTCTAAATGACTGAAATCAAAAACGATAAAATTTATAGGAGCATACAACTACTCCTTTTCTCTTTTTTATTCGTGTACATTCTATTGCGAATTATCTTCACCGACACACTGCACGATGAAATCGCGACCTATATGTTCTACTTCTATCAAGGAGATTACATTGGTGAAAATATTGTCTGGGACGCAAACAATCACCTCCTGAATTCCTTTATTGGCAACCTATTGTACCGCGTTTTTGGAGATAACATCGCTGTTTTACGACTTCCGAATCTGTTCGCCTTTGTTCTCTATTTTTTTGCAACATCGCGTCTAACACGTGGTTTTAAGACTCCCTTTCTGAAAATATCAGGATTGGTCGCCCTCAACAGTATTCCTTTCATTATGGAGTATTTTGGAAACGCAAGAGGGTATGGACTCTCGTTGGGATTCTTCGCTTGGGCACTCGTCCATACTCTTGCACATTTAAAAACGTATTCACTTAAATCGATCTTTTACGCATACCTCTTTCTGGGACTTGCCATTTCTGCCAACATAACGCTAATTCTCACTTCTCTTATCATAATGGGAGTCCTTCTGCTCTATCCCTGGATCAACAAAACTGCTCGGCCTCCTAAAACGCAGGGCAAAGCATTGTTCCTTCATGGCTTATTCGTTGTTGGGTTGACACCCTTCGTTTTATTTGGATTCGCACTCAAAGAAACTGGGGCGCTATACTACGGACGCTTGGATGGCATTTGGGAGGTCACTGGAAAATCTCTTAGTCGCTACGTGCTGTTCTTCGATGAAGATTGGCTACGTTTTGCATACTTAGCTGTGTTTGGGTTCATCATTTTCGGACTCGTTATTCTGCTTCGAAAAATCAAGTTCAAAGAGTGGCTCCAGCAAGCCTCTGTCTTTTACGCTCTCCTCTTTTTTGGAAGTGTCATTGGCTCCATGCTGCTCGCAGAACTTTTAAATGTCAATTACCAAGAAGACAGAACAGGCATGTATTTGGTGACATTGTTCATCCTCCTCCTTTTACATCTGATCGAACAATTCCGCACTCTCTCTTGGTTGCAGGTAGCATTCCTATTCTTTCCGCTGAGTTTTGCCACTCACATGAGTTTGGGCACATCGGTATTTTCTCCAGATGACAGATTGAATAGCGAGTTTTACGAAACCGTTAAAAGCGAAATTGATCCAGAACATTCAGTGATGATCTATCACATCCTTAATTGGAATTGGCCCTACCTTGAATCACATTCCGATACGAAGGCCAGTGTTGCACTTTTCGACAATCCAAATACCACACTTACCGATATTATCGTCACAAAAACAACTGTGCTGACAAATCCTTCTATTTCCAAGCTTTATGATACGATTGCGGTGCATGAACCCTCCACATATATTGCATTTAAGCGCAAGCAGCCCATGCTGAAAATTCCCCTCGAAAACACAGCGTCAATCAGTGTAAATGGAAACTTGATGTATGTAGATTTCGCAATTATTCCCGTTGCAGAATTCGCAGGAAGGGATCTTCAGATTAGCGTTTCTGGTCACTTAAAAACAATTGCTCCAAAAAATAGAATTCAACTTATTGTAGAATCATCAAACAAAGATGGTTCTTCAGGGCGCCATCTTTATTACTCGTTTGAAACAACCTATCAAGGTCAATTGATAGATGATGATTTTCTCCATCATTTTATAATCGAAGATGTCGATTCACAGGAAAAGGAAATAAAAGTTTATCTTTGGAATAGAGGCTTGCACCTCTTGGATTTAACCAATGTAAAATGCACAGTTTCTGAATTAAAATCACCAGAAAATGAGTCTAGATAAGACAGGAATTGCCAAACGTATTGCACAAGAATTAAGAGATGGTTGGTACGTGAATTTGGGAATTGGTATCCCTACTTTAGTTGCAAATTACATTCCTGAGGGAATTGAAGTCGAATTTCAATCGGAGAATGGTATTCTTGGAATGGGTCCTTTCCCATTTGAGGGTGAAGAAGATGCCGATTTAATCAATGCAGGAAAGCAAACAATAACTGCGCTTAAAGGTGCTGTCTATTTTGATTCTGCCACTTCCTTCGCAATGATTCGTGGGCAACATGTTCAATTGACCGTTCTTGGAGCAATGGAAGTTGCACAAAATGGAGATATTGCCAACTGGAAAATTCCCGGGAAAATGGTAAAAGGAATGGGGGGAGCAATGGATTTGGTTGCTTCTGCTGACAATATTATAGTTGCGATGATGCATGCCAACAAGGCGGGTGTATCAAAACTTCTGAAACAATGCTCTTTACCGCTTACGGGAGTTGGTTGTGTTAAAAAGGTTGTAACAAACCTAGCTGTGATGGATATCCGAGACAATGCTTTTCATTTGGTTGAACGTGCGCCAGGAGTTACTGTTGAAGAAATTATTGCGGCAACTGAGGGCGATTTGGTAGTACCGGATCATGTCCCAGAAATGAAAATTTAGTGTATTATGAATTTTGATATCGACAAAAAAGAGTTCGAGGAAATTGCTGCCGTGATTCACAGCGATTCAAGTCCAGTTGGGATTGACGCAAAAAAGACGCACATTCTGATTCTGAAAAAATTGCAGGAAATCAGTGATCGATTAGAAGCCGTTGAAAAAAAATTGGGAGCTTAACGCTTCTGAATCAGGCTTCTGAATAACTAATGTTACGCTCGGTACAGTACGCAATGAGCCTTTTTTTCATGCGTTTCGTGAATC
Organism: uncultured Flavobacteriales bacterium; assembly: GCA_905478665.1. Lineage (GTDB taxonomy): Bacteria > Bacteroidota > Bacteroidia > Flavobacteriales_D > Crocinitomicaceae > UBA4466. The sequence goes on along the minus strand of CAJQJL010000035.1, from coordinate 68,399 downwards.
CCGATTCGGACCAAAAACTAATATTAAAAAGTCCGATTCCTCCTGCTGCTCCGATTATATCAACCATGAGATAGTCCTCCTTTTTAACAATAACCACCATGTCCATTTGTGTAGAGTTGCTTAGAAATTTCCATTTTTCAGCACACAGAACGCTCATTTCTGGTGAAAATCTTGCATAATCAGGGCTTAAATTTGATTTCAGATACCGCGATACTTCTTCCAAATTCTCTGATTCGATTTTGAGATTCTTAATTTTCATAGATGTCCAACAATTTAGTTACTAAACCTAACGATAAAAATTCATCTCATCAAGATACTTGTGTACCGCTGGCGTAAGTAAGTACTGCACATCTCTGCCTTCTTTAATTGACTTACGTATGAAGCTCGAAGAGATTTTCATCACGGGGACTTCATCGCAACGAATCACGTTGACATGTTCGATATTTGAATTGTCTATTTTTCCCATTGCCTTAAGCTCTTCCTCTTCTTGCATGGTAACAGCGCGCGGATACACATAAAGTTGATGGTCATTCAGAATTTGCTCATAGTTCTTCCACTTGTGAAGGGTGCGCAAATTATCTTCTCCCATAATCAATGAAAAAGTATGATCTGGATGTTTTTCCTTTAAATAGGCAAGGGTTGTTGAGGTGTAACTTGGCTTAGGAAGTTTGAATTCAATATCGCTCACACGAAGATTGTCGTTGCCTTCTATGGCCTCTCTCACAAGCGCAAGTCTGTGATAATCTGCCAGCAAAGATTTTTTATCTTTCAATGGGTTTTGTGGTGAAACGATCATCCACACCTGATCCAATTCGGTATAGTCTGCCATGTAATTGGCGATAATAAGGTGCCCGACATGTACGGGGTTAAACGTACCGAAATACAGTCCTATTTTCATTTCTCTGCCAAAAAGTTAGCGACTAAATCCTCCGCTGTTTTGCATGCTGTTTCTAGGTCATCATTGATCAAAACGTAATCGAATTTTGGGGCAAATGAAAGCTCTTTCGAGGCCTTCTCCATTCGCTGGTCAATTTTGTCTTCAGATTCTGTACTTCTTCCACGCAACCGTTTTTCCAATTCCTCGTAGCTCGGAGGTTGCACAAAAATGGCATAAGCATCATCTTTAAACTGCTTCTTGAGGTTCAATCCTCCAATCACATCAACATCAAAAATGACAGCCTTCCCCTCTCCCCAAATGCGTTGCATCTCAGACTTTAAGGTTCCATAAAAATTATTGGTGTACACCTCCTCCCATTCAACGAATGCATCGGATTGGATCTTTTCTCTAAACCCTTCAACACCTAAAAAATGGTAGTCTTTTCCGTCTACTTCATTTTCGCGGGGGTCTCGGCTACACGCCGAAACGGAGAATGCTAATCCAAGGTCTTGCTTCAACAAGTGATGCACAATGGTTGTTTTGCCAGCCCCTGACGGTGCTGAAAAAATTATACATTTCCCTTTTAGCTCATCTGCCATTTGCCTACAAAGTATTGAGTATTTGTTCTTTTATCTTTTCAAGATTGTCTTTCATTCCAATCACGAGCTTCTGCATTTCAGCATGGTTACTCTTGCTTCCAAGTGTATTAATTTCACGCCCAATTTCTTGTCCGATAAATCCTAGCTTCTTCCCTGATTGGTCTAAACTCATCGTCTCTAAGAAATAATCAAGGTGGTTAGAAAGACGCATTTTTTCTTCTGCAACGTCCAATTTTTCGATGTAAAAAATCATTTCCTGCTCCAAACGGTTATCATCAAAGGTTCCCGACTTCAGATCTTCTAGGCTCTTCATCATGCGTTCCCGAATGACGTCAATCCGCTCTTCTTCGTACTTGGGGACTTCGTTCAACAATCCTCTAATTTCTTCTATTCTATCGGTAAATTCTCGCTCCAAATCATCGCCTTCCTTTTTTCGGAAATCATCTAACTTTCCTACAGCTTCCTCAACGAGGTTCATTAACCACGTCTTTTCCTCATCCTCTAGGCTCTCACGATTCGTGTTGTAAATATCTGGCATCCGAACGATCAAAGAAAGGTAGTCCTGCGTTTGTTCACCCAGTTCATCATTCAACGCCTTCAAGTCTTCATAGTACTTTTTTGCCAAGGGACGATTAATCGAAACCGCACTTTCTTCGCCTATGCTATCGATGTTTATGAAAACGTCAATCTTTCCTCGTCCCAACTTATTTGCAATGTACTTACGAAATGCTCCGTCCAGTTCCTTAAACTGTCCAGGAATCCGTGTGTTTAGATCCACTGACTTGCTGTTAAGCGAGCGGATTTCTACGGAAACTTTCTTTGTTTGGTAGCTTCCAGTGGATTTCCCAAAACCTGTCATTGATTTAAGCATAGGTAACTTTTTGGGGTAAAGTTAAGAATTCTTTGTGCTATTTGAGCTTCAGGTGCGTTTGGGTGCATTGTCTTCCTTGGGCAGAAGGAAAAATTTTTCCTTCATTAACAATTCTTCGCAGATCATTCTGGTCTTTGCATTAATCTTATGCTAACTTTAAGAATACTAACGAATAATACTCGCTTACTATGAATATCTTGAAAATATCACTTTTTGCATTACTGTCAATCTCCCTATTTAGTTGTAAATCAGATGCCCCCGCTGAGCCCGCAGAGCCGTTAATAGAGCGAAATGAGGAAGTTCGAGAATACATTGATGTCCTCGACGAACTTGTGGATGAATACTGCACACTGGTTGAAAAACTTGCAGAAAAAGCGGTTGATATCGAAGAAAAAGAGGCAAATGGTGAGGAAGCAACCTTCCTTGACGGGTTGGAAATGCTTGGAACTATGGGTACTTCTACCTTAAAAATCATGAAACTCTCGGAGGAAATTGAAGAAATGGAAAAACAGCAAAAAGAATTTGAGGAAAATTTATCTGCGGCTGATTTTGAGGAATTCATGAAACTGTACAGTAAGTCTGTGGTTCGTTTCTACGATATGGCAAAGACATTGGAAAAACTAGAAGATAAATAATTTAGACGTTAGTCCAGTAGAAATATTTGAGGATAGCTTTGGTTGACCCCTAAAAGGTAAGCTATTTTTTTACCCAGCATTAGGCGCACCATGGATTTCACATTATTCCATGCGAAAAATCCAGATTGCTCAGGAGAAAGGGCAGTAAAGTTTCCTCTACCATCTCCTAATAGGCAAACTCCTCGACCCGCATCGTAGCGCACAGTTTCTACCTCAGCTTCGTACATATTTCCTGCCGCAATAATATCCATCTTACCATCCTTGTTAATGTCTTCGGCAATAATTCCCTGTATCGGCGAGAACTGTGCTTCATTTGGCAGTTTTTTCATTTCAAAATTACCCACTCCGTCATTTAAAAAAACGCAGGAATGTAAATTCCGCGCCGTAAGGTGAACTGATGTGTTCAACTTATCTCCATAAAGTGCAATCATGTCTGCTTGTGCAAAATCCTTATACGTAGGACATACATCGGCAATAAAAGGCATTTGTTGTGAAGAGCACTCTCTTCCTCGAACAGGGTAGTGAACGTCCCCCTCATACGAACTCAAGACAAGATCAAAAGTTCCATTTTCATCGAAATCATTTCCATATACGTTGAAGGGTTTTTCAATTGAAGCTTTGAATTTCGCATTCTTGCCAAGGTTCCCACCAACAAAATCAATATCTCCATCTTTGTCAATGTCTGCAGCCAAAAGGCTGAACCAAAGACCCTCTGTTTCTTCCTTCACTTCTTTCTTTACAAAAGAGCCCTCTTCATTAAGGTAGGTTGTCAACCCCATCCACTCTCCTATCAATGTCAAATCCAATTTACCATCGCCATTTACATCCACAAATTCCGCACCGTTTATCATTCCAGGATTAAGTAAGTCTTTACATAACTCCGTGGTGATGTCAACAAATTTTCCATTCTCATTTTTTAGCAAATAACTTCTTGGCGCAACAGGATACTTGCCAGGAACCAAACGGCCACCAACAAAAAGATCTAGATCTCCATCTTCATCAAAATCAGCACTCCTTATGACTTTTGTACTCGAAATCATTTTTGGAAGTGCCCCTACCAGTTTCGAAAAATTTCCCTTTCCATCATTTGCATACAATCGATCTTGTAATTCCAAGGCATTCTCTTCGAATTCATTGCCTCCGCTCGCAACGTATAAATCCTCATCTCCATCTCCATCAAAATCGAAAAACAGAGCTCCAATATCTTCACTCAGTGAATCGGCAATTAAGGCGTTTGATTTGACAGGAGAGAATCCTACAGCAGTCTGTTTAAATATATTAGCAATCTCACCTTTAGAACTGCCAATAAAAACATCGTCTAAACCATCATTGTTGATGTCTCCTACAGCTAGCGAAGGTCCCTGCTGAGATAAAGCATGGGGAAGCAATAATTCACGTTCAAAATCATTGAACCTATTTTCTACATGAAAATGGTTTATGGGAATCGAAGCTGTAATGTCGGTAAAAAGATGTTTTTGCTTTTCCTTCTCTACCATCAGAAAAGTGGACGTATTGTAGTCGACCAAATGTTTTTGATTTATTTCGACACTTGTAAGAACTGATATTTTATTATCAGGCCATTGGATTTCAATTTTGTCTATTTTAGGTTCTAATCCTAGTCCAAAATAAAGTTTTGGGTCTACTGATGACTGGTAACCTCTCGTTGGATAGAGTTCTTGCACCTGAATTCCATTCTCAGTATATAAGGTTACTTTGGCTCCAATTGCGTGAGTATTCGCCATAGGTCCGCTCAATTCCAATACCAAGTAGTTTTTAGACCCGTCCGTGGTATTTTCGTAAATTGATGATTGTTCTGCTAAATTGTTTAACACGAGATCAATATCTCCGTCATTATCCAGATCCGCGTATGCAACACCGTTTGAATTGACCTTTTTATCAAACCCCCAATTTTTCGCATAACTTTCAAAAGTTAAATCAGCCTTATTCCGAAATATATAGTTGCTTTGCTTACTGGTGGATGTAAGAGACAATACTTGGTCAATTGTCATCTTTTCACCCGCCTCAATTCGTTGGTTTAAATCATTTCTGAAATCACGGTCTTTCAAGTCACGGTGCTGACCATTTGTAACTACAATATCTTTCAGCCCATCATTGTCAAAATCAGCAAAAAGCGCCCCCCAGCTCCAATCTGTTTTGGAAATGCCAGCAAGTTGACCTATTTCACTAAATGTAGCGTTCCCATTATTTAGTTGTAAGGTGTTCACCATGTATTGAAAATGATTGCCTCGTGAAACCATTCCCCAAAATTTTTCGTTCGACATGCTCGCCATGTTCCTTTTGGAACGTTCATGGGTGGTAAAAGCCATGTCCATTTCAAGAATATCCTGATGCCCATCATTGTTATAGTCAGCAATGTCAACACCCATCCCGAAATTCGACACATGATGCGTTCGAAGCTTTAATTCCTCTTTGAATATACCCCCATTATTCATAAACATATAGTCACGATCTTCATAGTCATTTGCAACATATATGTCTGGCCAACCATTATTGTCAATGTCCCCAATACTCAGCCCAAGTCCAAACGCGTGGTTATTAATTCCAATTTCTTTTGCAACTTCTATGAACCTACCATTATCATTCCTGTAAAAATGGTCTGAACTGTTCTTTCCTGATTCAAACAGTTCTCTATATTGTTGATTTGAAAACGTGAATAACTCATCCGGAACATTCATCACATATACATCCAAATCACCATCCAAATCGAAATCAAAAAAAGCAGCCTGCGTAGAATTTAGCGTGTCGTCCAAGCCATATTCATGTGCTTGTTCAGTAAATGTTGAATTTCCGTTATTTATATAAAGTAGATTTGTTGCATCTGGATAGTGCTTTGGGTCTCCTCCACGACATACATATATATCCAACAAGCCATCACCATTGACATCTGCCATTGTTGTACCTGTATGCCAACCGTCTTGGCCACTAAGAATCGCTTTGTCTGAAATATTTTCAAACTTAAGTCCGCCTTGATTAAGGTATAGCTGATCTTCGACCATGTTTCCCGTAAAATAGATATCTGGAAGTCCATCGTTGTTAATATCACCAATGGAAACCCCACCGCCATTATAGAAATACTCATAACGGAAGCTGTTGTTTTCATGATCTTCAATTAGATCATTGGAAAATAAAATTCCCGCTTCTGAACCTAGCTCTTTAAATAAGACTGATACTGGAGTTTCTTGCGCACTTGCATTTCCAAGTCCAATGAAAATGATGCCTAGAAGAAAAACAGTTTGGTTCATACAACAATCTTTGAATTCTACTAAACAAATATAACTCTTGTCTCCAACAATCAAATTCTCGACTTTTTCTTTTTCAGAAATGAACTTGAACTTGTTATATACACCCCTACGAATATCAAGAACATGTATCCGATCTTTTCCCAAGTTATCGTGTTCGTGTAATCGTCAGCAAGGCCAATTGCACTCAATACAACTGCAAAGAACATTACCAAAACGGGTTGCAAATAAATATAAGCGCTTGACACCGCAGGACTTACATACTTCAGGCCATAAACAGTTAATAAATAAGTCAAAAAGGTCACCCCTACAATTACGAAGATGATGACGTAAACTTTATCCATTGGGATTGCTGAAAAATCTGTGGATGCCAATTCCATTAATGTCGGTGGATAGAGCATGATATACGTTAAGCCAAACGAAAACACGTAAGTTATCACCGTTAGTGGAGCATACTTTTTCATCAGCGGCTTAACAAGGACTAAGTAGACTGCATAGCTCGCCGCATTGATGAAAATAAACAGATCGCCTAGCGAAGAATCCCCTTGGCCAGTTCCCGCTGTGAGTGTCAACAGAATTGCTCCAGTTGCACCTAATGCAATCCCAACTGACTTTCTCCAGGTAATGGATTCTTTCAAAATAAAATACGAAAGGATTACAACTAAAATAGGGTTCACCGTCATGATGATTCCTGAGTTGATAGAAGACGTAAGGCTTAATCCATGAAAAAAGAACAGCTGGTTGACCGTAACACCGAACAACCCACACGCTGCCAGTAAAAGCAAATCTTTGCGCTTCACTTTCTCCTTAACAAACAAAAACTTGACTAGCCAAAACAAGACTGTTGCTCCAACCGCTCGTAAAAAAATAAAGACGTTCGGCGTAAGGTAAGTTGGCATCACACCTTTGGCTACGACATGATTTGCTCCATACAGGGCATTGACCAAAAACAAAGCAATATTAGCACGGACGAGGTTAGACATAATTCACAAAAAAAGGTCCCGTCTCAGCAAAACCGAAACGGGACCCTAAAAGTATTGTTTTTTAGTTTACTTATTTCTTCGAAATCACAATACGCTTAACCGCACGGATTCCATCAGCAGAAATTTGAATGAAATAAACCCCAGCATCAACATTTACATTCATTGGAACATTTAATTTGTCTACAACGTTTGCATATGTTTCTGTAGTAATTACTTTACCACTCAAGTCAGCCAACTCAATCGTTACTTCACTAGCAGTGATTCCATCAACGAATACTGTGAATTCTCCGCTTGTAGGATTTGGATAAATCTCTAAGTTAGAAGAAAGGTCTAACTCATTCAGGCCAACCACAATATTTGAACAAGACGAAGTGTCTGAACAACCATTCATAGTAACAATCACTGCATAGTTTCCAGTTGCAGTTGCTGTATAGGCTTGATTCGTTTCACCATTAATCGCTTGATTTCCATTGTCACAATCGATCCACTGGTAAGTTGCTCCAGCCATGTTCGCTGTTATAGTTGGATCTGCTGCTGTTACGGTCAAGTCCAAAACAGTAACTGTCAAGTCGATTGTAATTGTACTATCACAACCTGCGGCATTTGGAATAACGTCCGTATAAACTCCAGTTGCAGTAAGAACCGCTCCACTTGGTGCTGTGTAATCTCCACAAGATGACTCAGTAATAGAAGACGTCGTTCCTGCGCAAGTAGCAGCAAAATTTGGTCTCAGAACATACGTATTAGGAAATCCGAAGTCTTCGTTGTTTGACCATCCTCCAAATGGATTCGTTGGCCAATTTATCCAAGTTGCTCCAGCCGTATAAATTGAAGCTGTATAACCCAGAGAAAGCGTTGAATCTGGTTCGTTCAATGCGACCATGTATGTTCCAGCTGCGAATGTTGCAGGACCGCCATACATTGGAATTGTGTAGAGTGAATCTACAGCATCTACAATAATCAGCGTATCTGTTTGAGCAACAACTGCATTTGGAATACCACCTACCATATCATATACAGTTACGACCATCGCCTGACCTACAAGGTTTCCTGAAGTATTTGTTATAAAGAATGAGGCAGATGTCATGTCATCTCCTTGAATAAGTTCAAACTGCTGTCCCATTTGACCGCCATTTCCAGCGCCAATTCCGAGCGAACCAACGACCTGACTGTCATCTCTAGCATAAACACTATCACTTATAACAACCGTATAACTTACCGTGTCATTTAGTGCACTAACATCCGCTTCATTAATACTCGCGATCAGTTCAACAGTATAAACATCAGCCAAAGTTGGCGTATATCCAGCAACCGAGGCTGCAGTTGAAGCACCCACGCCCAAGTTCGTTGGTGTACTAGAAGCACTATAAACGTTAGTCATAGTTCCATCATAAACATTCACCGTCATGGTAGCACCCGTCACTGCGGATCCTCCAACTTCAGTAATCAAGCCATTCGCCCCCATAGGCGAAACCTGTGATAACGGAACAATTGTGTACTCTTTTGTTGTCGTGTCAGACATCGAAACATCGAAACCAGCAGTAGCGACCTCATCAATCAATACATTATCAATCATTAATACAAATTGATCCGTTGAATTATTATGCCAAGCAATGTAAACAGATTGATTTGCGTACGCTGACAGACTAAACGTTTGCTGAACCGTAGGATTCGCAGCTGCCGCTACAGTATAAAGAGCAGGGTTCGCCATAAAACCAGCAGGTGTAGGGGTTGTAGTTGAAACTCTCAACTCATAACCGTCTGGATATGCTGGATCTTGTGCCTTTTCTTCATACGTTATTTGTGAATTTGGTCCCAAGGTAACTTGAGGCGTAATTAGCCAGTCATCCGCCGGCGCTACAACATCGAACCAAGAAGTACTTGCTGCAACGGAATCTATTACAAGAGTCGCAGCAACTGTATCATAATCTTCTATAACGACCCAACCGCTCGTTGTTCCAAAAGCAGCCTGCACATTCGCATTGTTGGTCGATGCGTCGCCATTAATAGTTGACCAAGTTGCAGGCCAGCCAGCATTAAAATCTTCTTGCAAGTATATTTGCGCACTTGCCTCATATGATATACATACAAAAGTCAATAGCACTCCTAACTTGCTTAGTAGGGAAAAATTTTTCATATAGTAATAGTGTTTTAGTTAAATCTGTCACAAATATATTCCAAATATGTCGGATTTACAATCAAAGTGAATTGTGCTTTGGTTAGTGGCACAACTTAAAAAGAATGAGGATCAATTACACTGCTAATCAGTGCACTGTTTGAAGGTGACTATTTGTTCTCCTCTTTTCTAACAACCTCTTTCTTGGCTGGTGGATTTGCAAAGGTGTGTTGAGGAATAGGCGCGATAGAATCTTGAACACTGATTCCATTGCTTTGCGCGTCTGTTGAACCAATTGTCTCCGATGTGGAACAACTCGTTATTGCCCCACTGAGCGTGGCAGTTAGTACAATAATTAAGTGCGTTTTTCTCATCTTTCTATTTCATTTAAAGGATTGAACGGCAGCCTCCACAACCTTCTTTGAATTGCCTATAAAGACCTCATCATTGTTGATCATAAAGGGGCGCTTCAAAAATGTGTACTCCTGTAACATGTACTTTTTGTAATCATCTTCCGTTAGGTTCATTTCATTCAGACCCATTGAACGGTATTTCATCGCTTTCTTTGAGAAAAGCGCTTCATAAGAACCTACTTTTTCTTTTAGGAAATCCAAGGTTTCTTCGTCAATGTTTTCTTCTTTGATGTTTTGCAATTCAACATCCGATCCAAGGTTGAGTTCCTTCAAAATGCGCACATTGGTGCTGCAACTTTTCAAATGATAAATTTTTTTCATGCTTAGCGATTGTTCTGTGTATTCTTATCCTGATCATTGACTTCGGCAGGAGGACAACCTTTCTTGTTTTTCTTCTCAAACGCGAACATGTATTTCACGTGGAAAAGAAGTGGCCAATACTTTGAAGAATACCACCGAAACTGTGGGTCTCCAAAAGCCGTTTCTCCACTCAGAGATTTCGAAATAATGGGTGATGTAGACTGATAACCAAGTAAAGGAACACGAACACCAGGAATTAGATACGCTCCTCTCTTCAATCGGAAACCAAAACCGAGACCATAATGCAACTGCACATTCAAAGGATTAGAATAACGCTGATTTTCAGATGTTACAGCGTACCCTGTTCCGTACGCTTCAGACTTGGTAAGAACTCTATAGTCAACATTTATCCCCAAGCTGTTGTCGAGAAAAAAATCGGATTTATCACGCCCTCGATTCTTCTTAAAATTGATGTTCTTATGCAGTGAAAACCGTCCATACACATAGCCCAATTCAAAATTAAATGGATCTCTGTACGTATCTGTAACCGTTCCTCCAATATCAATAAAGTTGGTCTCTGTAATTTCCATTCCTCGGAAATACTTAAACCCAATCCCCCAGTCGTAGTAACTCACCAAAACTGTTTTCAGCCAAAGCGAAAGTTTCGAACGCTTCTTGGGAAAATGGAACATTCCAATCTCGGCATAGGCTCCTAGTTTTCCCTTTGGATCATGTAGAAAATTTCCTCGAAACCCTCCCGTTGTAGGCGTTACATCGATGACATCATTTTTGAGTTTACTCATAAGGTAAGTCCCCCCAAGTTGAAACTGCAACCCATAATTACTCAAGGCTCTTAGGTCCCGCTTTCCAAATGCTGACTTTTTACTGTTGGGTGTTAAGTCTCGCTGAGCTTGTACTCCAAATGACAGGCTAATAATTGCTACTACATGAATCCACTTCATTCTATATGTTTTCCAGTATTTTCTGCATGACTTCATCAGAATCCCAACGCGTCTCAATGTCGGTCAATTCCATCACCTCTTTCATTATTTGATCCTGAATTTGTCCATTTTTCAATGCGTCACTGTAACGAATCTCGCTAAATGTTACTTGAGAGTATAACGGTAACCACTTGTCTGGGTACAGTTTTGAAAATTTTGCCTCTATTTTTTTCTGCAACAAGAATTTCGGGTCAGCAACATAATCACGCATCACGTAATAGTTGTTCAAAGACAAATCCTGTAATGCATCACCGTCTGGTTTTCTAATAACACTATATTCTGCAAAAATTGCATCCCAGTTTTCATTGTGCTTTTGCATCAGTTCCGACAACACCGAGCAGTCTTCAAATCCGCCATTCATACCCTGTCCGTAAAAAGGAACCGTTGCGTGCGCAGCATCTCCCATCAATGCCACTTTACCATGGTGCCAAGGATATGAACGCATAATTGCCAACGAAGATAGTGGGTGATCTTCCCATGCATCGGCAACATTCGGCATCATTTCATAAAAATCTGGGAATGTCGATTTAAAGAATGCGTCCACTTGCTCTTTATTTTTCAACTGATCGAATGAATTTTCATCTCCTTCATGCGGCATAAACAATGTACACGTGAATGAGCCATCTTCATTGGCCAGTGCTATCAACATAAAACGACCTCTTGGCCAGATATGTAATGCGTTTTTGTCCAGTTTGTATGAACCGTCTTCATTGGCTGGAAGTAAAAGTTCGCGGTAACCATCAGAGATGTAGTTTTGACTAAAGTTGAAGCGATCCAATTTCTGGAAAGCGTTGTATCGTACAGCAGAAAATGCACCGTCGGCAGCAAATACAACATCGGCTTGGGCTTCAATTTCTTCTCCTGTTTCCGAATTTCGAATCTGGACAATTCCATTTTCTGTATCCGCTCCAATGCACTCGCAATTGTAGTGAATAACAGCACCACCATGCTCTTCAGCAATGTCCATCATTTTTGCATTCACTCCACCTCTTGAAACGGAGTAGATCGCTTGTCCCTCTTTCCCGTACGGCTGATTCGTTAGGTTTCCTTCCAAATCATGCATAGCACGACCATACATTGGAATAGCAATTTTGCGAATTTCGTCACCGACACCAACAGCGTCCAATGCTTTCCAACCACGTGTGGAAAGCGCTAAGTTAATGGACTTCCCTGCCGATATTTCAGCTCTACGAATATCTGGACGACGTTCGTAGATCGTTACTTTATACCCTGCTTTAGATAAGTACACTGCCCAAAGTGAACCGACCAATCCAGCTCCCACAATAATTGCACTCTTGTTCTGTTCCATTCTATTAACTTTTATCTCTTCCACCCTTTTGAATAAGGTGTATTAAAAAAATCATTCCGTTCACGTTGCGCTTGTTTACGCTTGTGGATCATGTTACTCATTCTCCACAAAACAATTCCTCCTATCAACACGGCTCCCGTTTGTATTGCCAAGTTCATATACAGGGAGACTTCATTAAGTCCCCCTGAATACTTAGCCTTTATAAGTGTTTGAATTGCGAGTTCGTCCATTTTCCGTTTCTTCTATTCTAAAGATACCAAATTACTGAATTGCATTTTCCAAAGACTTCCCAAATTGATAACAATCCTCGAAGGAATTGTATAAGGGTGCCGGTGCAATTCGTATTACATTCGGCTCGCGCCAATCTGCAATAACGCCCTGTTCTGTCAACGCATCAAACAATGCCTTTCCCTGTCCATGCGCTAATATTGACAATTGTGCACCCCTTTTGCTTTTATCACTTGGGGTGATGATTTCAAAAGTTCCACGCTCTGCATTTCGCTCTGAAATATCTTCAATAATAAACTCTAAGTATGCTGTAAGTGCGTCACGCTTCTCTCCTATGCGCTCCATTCCTGCTTCATCAAAAATGTTCAGTGAAGCCAAATGTGCTGCCATTCCTAACACAGGAGCATTACTCAACTGCCATCCTTCTGCACCTCGCATCGGGTTAAAGCCTGGCTCCATCTGAAAGCGCGTTTCTTTGTCGTATCCCCACCAACCTGCAAATCTTGGAAGTTCTGGTGAATATGCATGACGTTCATGAACGAACATCCCCGACACTCCACCAGGTGAGGAATTCAAATATTTATACCCACACCAAGCAGCAAAATCCACTCCCCAATCGTGTAATTTCAGATTGATATTCCCAGCAGCATGTGCCAGATCAAATCCAACTTTAGCTCCCACGGCGTGACCAGCTTTCGTGATCGCTTCCATATCAAACAACTGCCCAGTATAGTAGTTTACACCACCAATCATGACCATTGCTAATTCATCTCCTAATTCTTCAATCTTCGCTAGAATGTCTTCTTCATTGATCAAGTGTTCACCCTCACGTGGTCCAACTTCTACTAGGTTTTCCTTCAAGTCAAGCCCGTGAAATTTCACCTGCGATTCCAAAGCATATTGATCGCTTGGAAATGCTTTTGCTTCACATAATATCTTTGTCCGCTTTCCTTTCGGCTGGTAGAATGACACCATCAACAAATGAAGATTCGTCGTCAATGAATGTGTTATCACAACTTCTACGGGTAAAGCTCCTACTATTTTTGCTGCTTTTTCTGTAAGATTTTCGTGGTATGAAAACCATGGTCGCTCGGCTAAAAAATGTCCTTCAACGCCATATTTCGCCCAAGCATCCAATTCCTCTTTGATCATTCCTTCTACCGTCTTTGGCTGCAATCCGAGAGAGTTTCCTGTAAAATACACTACCTCATTCTTGTGAAATGTTGGAAAGTAGAACTTTTCTCTGAACGAATTCAATGGATCTTTCGCATCCATTTCTTTTGCAAATTCAAGCGTATTGCTGTAATTCATTGATTCAATTTTAGACTATAAATTCTGCGTTTTCAAAGATAATAAATACAACCGCTTCTTGAACGAAGATTTCCGATTCTTAAGCTTCCTAAAAGCAAGACAATTCTTTTTGCCTAATTTTAGGCTCAATTAACATTCTCAACAATGAAATTTCTTCTCGTGTTTGCATTTCTTACACACCAATTTTTCGTTTTTTGTCAGGACTTTGATACGGATGATTATACCAAAAAAGAGCATTACATAGAAATGCGAGATGGGACGAAATTATTTACAACCATCTATCAACCGAAAGACGCTTCGAGAAAATATCCAGTTCTTCTCAAACGAACACCATACAGCATTGCTCCGTACGGCGCCGACACGATGCCCGAGAAAATCATGCACAATCCAAACCTTATTGCTGCAGGCTATATTTTCGTTCATCAAGATATGCGTGGAAGATGGATGAGTGAAGGCGAATTTGAAAACACCAAACCTCCCTATTCATTCAAAAACAAAAAGAAAACGGATGAAGTCACAGATTCTTATGACACTTACGATTGGCTTGTAAAAAACCTCGATCACTTCAATGGAAACATCGGACAATATGGGAATTCTTATCTAGGACACACTTCGCTTGTTGCTGCTGTAACTGGACACCCAAATTTAAAAGCCGTTTTAGCGATGGCCCCAGTGACAAATTTCTTCTTTGAAGATTTCAATCGATATGGTTTGTATGGGATGAATTACCTGCCAGTAATGGATGTTTTTGGAATTCAAAAGGAAGCTCCTACAACAGAAAGCTGGTTCACTGTAACCGATAGACCTTTTATTCACGATGTTAAAGAATGGATCACCGATGACTACTACGATTATTTTTTAAAACACCGAGCATTGAGTGATGTCTCAGAGGTTGTTGCGGAAGATAATTTTTTCTGGAAAAACATCATTGAGCATCCAAATTATGACGCCTATCGTCAGGAGCGCGATTGGATTCAATATTTGGACAAAGCACAATGTCAAACTTTAATTGTTGGTGGTTGGAACGATGAGCAAAACCTATATGGAATCCTAAATTCTTTCAAAAAATTAAACAAAGACACCCCTGCCGCAAATGCAAAAATGGTGTTAGGTCCCTGGTCACATGGTCATCCAAAGCGAAGAGACAGTGCTTACTATTTGGGAGATATTTTTTACGGTTATGACCTATCTAAGGATTATCAGGAAAATATCGAATTCAACTATTTCGAGTACCATTTAAAAGGAAAGGGAGCACCATTGAATTTCACAGCAAGAGTGTTCGATACAGGTTCGAAAAAATGGATCAATTTTGATCAGAATCCATTTGACTTTGACACTGGTTCGCACACAGTATACTTAAACGGCAACGGAACACTGGGGGGCACACTATCTGCGGATAGCAAATCCTACATTTCCGATCCAGACCACCCTGTTCCGTTTATTGAAGACGACGATTTTCACATTATGGCGCCAAAACATTATATGACAGACGATCAGCGTTTTGTCTCAAAACGAAATGATGTGCTAACCTATGTGAGCGAACCGTTGACTGAAAACATGACTGTAAGTGGCGAAATAAAAGCTCTTCTCGAATTCGCAACAGATCATGAAGATGCTGATCTCTATGTAAAAGTAATTGACGTATTCCCAATAGATCGAGAACCGGAAGAGACCGATTTACCTGATGTTAAAATGAATGGTTTCCAGCACTTAGTTCGATGTGGATACATCCGTGGTAGATACAGAGACAGTTATTCTGAACCAAAACCATTCGTTAAGAATGAAAAAACGCTTGTGGGAGTTCCATTGCTTGAAGTGATGCATACCTTCAAAGAGGGACACCGCATTATGATTCAAGTACAAAGCTCCATGTTTCCGCTATTTGACTTAAATCCTCAGAAATATGTAGAAAACATCTACACCGCTCAAGATAGTGATTTCGAATCAGCACAACATACGATTTACGGAGGGAGTCGAATTGAATTCCCTGTAGTGCCCGAAGCCCACTAAACTGGCCTTCTATTATTCAAGATAAAGTGTACTTTTGCCCTGCAAATTTCAATGAACATGGAAACAAAAACGAAGATTCAACGAACCAATTCTAACGCACTATTCGAAAAAGCGAAAACGTACTTCCCTGGAGGAGTAAATTCGCCTGTGCGAGCATTTAAATCTGTAGAAGGGTCTCCGATTTTTATGAAAAAAGGCGATGGATGTTTCGTTTGGGACGAAGACGGAAATAAGTTCATTGATTTCTGCTGCAGTTGGGGGCCTTTAATTCTTGGTCACAATCACCCCGCAGTCTACACCAAAATTGTTGCTGCGCTGCAGAATGGCGCAAGTTTCGGGGCGCCGACTGTCTTGGAAAATGAATTGGCCGAGCTGATTCTTTCACGCAATCCTTTTATTGATAAAATTCGATTTGTAAGCTCTGGAACAGAGGCAGTAATGTCTGCATTACGACTTGCTAGAGGATATACAAATCGCAAAAAAGTGCTCAAATTTGAAGGGTGTTACCATGGACATGTTGACTCAATGCTTGTGAAAGCAGGAAGCGGATTGGTAACATTTGGAACGTCATCAAGTGCAGGTGTTCCTGAAGAATATGCCAATGAGACACTTGTCCTTCCACTAAATGATATTGAGGCATTGAGAGCTTGTTTTGCTGAAAATGCGAAAGACCTTGCTTGTGCAATTATAGAACCGATTCCTGCAAATAATGGATTACTCCTGCAAGACAAAGCCTTTTTATTGGAACTTCGAAACTTATGTAGCGAATACGGAGCTTTGCTCTTTTTCGACGAGGTAATCTCAGGATTCCGCGTTGGATTTAATGGCGCGGCAGCTTATTTTGGAATCACGCCAGACATCGTTACCTACGGTAAAATCATTGGTGGCGGACTCCCTGTTGGAGCGTACGGTGCAAAAACCGAAATTATGGCTTGTGTATCACCAGACGGACCTGTTTATCAAGCAGGGACATTATCGGGAAATCCAGTTGCAATGGCTGCGGGCATCGCTCAATTGACGGAATGTGCAAAAGACGGTTTTTACGAAGACCAAGAGGACCGAACTGGCTATTTCGTAAATCTCGTTAACGCACATGCATCATCAAAGGGCTATGATTTTGAAATGATCACAATTGGCTCCATTTTCTGGTTGTCATTTGCAGGGAAAAAACGCATCCAACGTGCAGATCAAATTGATGGAGACATGTCTCAGTTCAGTGATTTGTTTAGCGCTCTTCTCGATCGAGGAGTGTATTTGGGGCCAAGTGGCTATGAGGTTGGTTTCATTTCTAAGGCACACACAAAAGAGCACTTAAAAATTGCAGCGAATGCTTTTTGTGAATCTTTAGATTTGGTTTTTGCCGACTGATTTAGGCAAGAAATCATGCGAAGGCTTTATTCGTTTTCGCAGTCTTTTTTACGCTTCCGCATTTCATCACCGCCCATTTCTGTGTAGTTTTTACATGCGTCGTTCTTCAGCTTCTTAAGCTCTTGTATTCTTTTCTGATCCTCATCTGTTGGAGCTTTGTCAAAAAATTGCTGTGTTTCCTTATTCAGGTTTTCCCCAGCGGAAAGGCATTCGCAAAACTGTTCGTCTTTTGATGAACACGAAGCGCAAATAAGAAGAATTATCAAGGCGTATCTATACATATGGCAAAAGTAAGAAAATTTATACCTGACTCGATTGAGCCAACAACATCTTGTTGTCCTTCCCGATCTTGAGATCAACTCTTTTAAAACAAAAAACCATCCGCTAAGCAGATGGTCTTTAATTTTTTAATTCTCTATTGCTTATTTTTCTTCAATCTGCTTGGTTTCGACCTTCATTTGACTTGCTCCCTTCGCTTCCTTGAGTTCTTCTAATTTAGCCTCTGCATCTTTTCCTGTATAAACCTCTTTTCGCATTTTACCTTTACGACTTGTAATGATCGTCACGACTTTTTCCCCGTCAATTATTTCAACTTCAATCTCCTTCTTTATTTCATCCGTCTTTCCTCGTCCGTCCATCATTTCGGCAAGCTTAGTCTCCGCTTCTTCTCCAGTATACACTTCTTCCGTAACCTTTCCGTCCTCCGTTAGAGTGACATATAAGGTTTTTACACCATTTTCATCTTCCATACGCACTTCTTTACGGATATTCTTTTTCTCTTGCGCATAAATATTTGTGGTAAGTGCACAAATCGTAAGTAGTGTGATAAACGTCAATATATTTTTCATAACTATCGTTTTATTCTACGCAATATTACGGCATTTTCGGTGAAAGTCAAAAGCGAATTTATTTTGTGCTATTTTTATCCAAAAAGAACTATGTCCAAGCTTCCCAATATAGGCACGACTATTTTTACGACAATGTCAAAATTGGCAGCCGATTCTGGTGCAATCAATCTTTCTCAAGGGTTTCCTAACTTTCCCGTTGATCCTAAACTCATCTCGATTCTGAAAGAACAAGTTGATGAAAATGTACATCAATACATGCCCATGGCTGGATCACCATCACTACTAACACAAGTCTCAGCCTTAATAGAAAAGAACTATACCAGAAAGGTTTCTCCTTCTGAAGAATTGTTAATTACGGCTGGCGCCACCCAAGCCATTTTCACAACCATACTCGCATTGGTGAACAAGGGAGATGAGGTAATTATTCTTGACCCCAGTTATGATTGCTACGAACCAGCAATTATTCTGGCGGGAGGAATCCCCATTCGAATTTCCCTTAATGAAGACTTTCTTCCCAATTGGGATGTAATTGAAAAATCCGTAAATCAGTCAACAAGAATGATCATCACGAACAATCCGCACAATCCTTCTGGTCGTGTGTGGGCTGCTTCTGATATGGAAAAGCTCGAAACACTCGTTAAGAAAAATGACCGCTTACTTGTACTTTCCGATGAGGTTTATGAATTTATTTCTTTTGAGTCAAAACATCTTTCGGCACATGAAAGTTCCGTGCTACGTGATCGTTCTGTAGTTGTTTCTTCCTTTGGAAAAACGTTCCATATTACGGGTTGGAAAATTGGATATGCTGTTGCTCCTGAATCACTAATGGAAGAGATTAAAAAGGTCCATCAATTCAACGTGTTTTCCGTCAACAGTGTTGCTCAGGCTGCACTTGCAAAATACTTAGAGCACACAGACGTAACTGAACTGGGAGCCTTCTACAAAGAAAAGAGAGACCTTTTTAGAAACTTAATGCGCTCTTCACGATTCAAGCTTCTTCCTTGTGAAGGAACTTATTTCCAAACGGTAGATTATTCTGCCATCTCCCAATTGGACGATGTTGAATTCTGCAAGCAACTGACGACCGAATATGGTGTTGCTGCAATTCCTATTTCCGTTTTCAATGCAGATGGTGACGATCGAAAAATTATTCGTTTTTGTTTTGCAAAAGATGAACAAACACTTATCCAAGCAACTGAGAGACTATGCAAGATTTAAAGGTTACGCTCGTTCAAGCTAATCAACTCTGGGAAGATAAAGTCGCCAATTTTTCAAACTATGAAAAACTACTAAAAGGCGTTGACACAGACCTCATCGTTTTACCCGAAATGTTCAATACGGGATTTTCCATGAACACAGAGCAACTCGCCGAAGGTGCAGAAGAAAGTTTAAGCATTCAATGGCTTCGAAAGATTGCGCAAGAAAAACAAGCAGCGATTTATTCCTCTCTTATTATCAGAGATGGAGATCACGTTTTTAACCGTGGTGTATTTGCAGAACCGAACGGAAGACTCTCTTTCTATGATAAACGTAAAACATTTGGACTTGCCAATGAAGACCTATTTTTTGCGTCTGGCACTTCTGAATCCATTGTCGAATACGCTGGTTGGAAGTTTCAGTTGCAAATTTGCTATGACCTACGCTTTCCTGAAATTTCAAGAAATCGTATTGCTCCCAACCAACTGCCCGCATATGACGTTCTACTGTATGTTGCCAATTGGCCAGAGAAACGGTCAATGCACTGGAATGCCCTGCTGGCGGCTCGTGCGATTGAAAACCAATGCTATGTTGTTGGCGTAAATCGCGTTGGGAAGGATGCAAAAGATTTAGTGTATAGTGGCGACTCGCAAGTTGTTGATGCACTTGGAAATGTAACTTCGCTTGTGAAAAATAAGGAAACGACTGCGACAATTGTTATGAAACATCAAAATTTACAACAAACTCGTGAAAAATTGCCCTTCTTGAAGGATTGTTAGCGATAGAAGATTTGACAGTTATTGTAGAATACGTTGATTCCTGTATATTTGTAACACTTAAAACAAAAATAAATTATGAAAAAAATCTACTTAAGTCTTTTCCTTACGGGCTTTGCAATGAGTGGTGCTTTTGCACAGAACTTGGCGCACCCAGCATATAAGCTAGGAGAAGCAACACCAAAAATGACAAGCGGAAAGCCTGTGACAAATGGTGTTACTCAAAAAGCTGCGGTTTGGACAGAGACATTTGATATTGGATCTACTCCAGGCGGTGCATCAACACCAGGCCCTACATTTACAACTTCAAACGGAGTTTGGTCAACTGGTGGTGTAGATGGTGGTGTTTGGAAGCACAGTTACTATACAACTAGTGGAGAATGGTCTACAGGAACAGCTGCGTTTGCTCCTACTTCCGCTGCTGATGGTTTCATGCTTTTCGATGCTGATTCTGTGAACTTCCCAATTAGCCCGAACTACACACCTTTAACAGGTGAGTTGATTTCACCAGCTATTGATTTGACAGGTGAAGCAAGTGCTTTATTATCAATTGAGCAAGATTTCCGTTTCTGCTGTACAGGTACACATGATATCAATGTACAAGTATCTACAGATGGTGGATCAACTTGGTCTGCTCCTTACGATTTGTTGAATGCAACAGCTGCAAATGATGATTTCTTCACAACAAATGGAAGCAGCTATGTTCAGTTTGCAAACATCTCAGGTGTAGCAGCTGGAAACATTATTAATCTCAAGTTTACTTGGGATGGTGTATTATCAGGTAGTTCACACTACTACTGGAACTTTGATGATGTTTGTATCTCAAGTCTTCCAACGGATGATATTCAAGTTACTGCATCATGGATTTCTGGTGTAAACAATGGAGGTATCGAGTATGGTCGTAACCCATCTGATCAAGTTGATTCTGATTGGTTCGTTGGTACTCAGGTTTATAACTTTGGTGCAACTAATGCAACAAACGTTACTACAGTTGATGATTATACTGGAGCTTCAACATTCAGTTCTACTGGAACTGATGCATTGTTAGAGCCAGACTCAACTGTAAATATCGAGCAAACTGAAACACTTTCATTGTCAGTTGGTACTTACACAGGTACTCATACTGCAACGATGGATGCTACGGATACGAATCCAGTAGACAACGTTGGAACAAGAGAATTTGAAGTAACGGAATCATCTACAAGTGGATTGGTTTCTGAGTACTCAATGGATGGTATCGATGTTTACACACAGAATGTTATCATTGGTTCTATTGGAACAAACTCTTTTACGGGTGGTGAAGACGGTTTAGTTCTTGCAGGAATGTACAGCATTAAAGCAGCTTGTCAGCCAATTGGTATTCGTGTGATCCTTGGTACTGGTACAGTTGCTGGTGGAGAAATTTACGGATCTATCAAGGATACTTCTACTGTTTTGGCAGATGATATGACTTCTCTTTTCCAAACTGATGGATCTGCAGGTGCTGTTACAGTTACTGCTGCTGACGTTACTGCTGGTTACAAAGATCTTTACTTTACAACACCTCCTACATTGAACCCAGGTACTGTGTATGCTGCTGTTGAATTGTACAGTAATGGTAACTCTGCTGATATCGTTGTTCGTGATGATGAAACTGTTGCTCAGCCATCTCTTGCATCTGTAATTTACATCCCAGGTGACCAAACTTACACAAACGGTACTGCAATTGGAGTTCGTTTGTTATTCGGTCCTACTGGTGGTGGTGACACAGATGGTGACGGTGTACTTGACGCAACTGAGGTTAGTGATGGAACTGATCCTTCAGATATGTGTAGCTTCGTATTAGCGAGCGCAACTGAGCCGCCAAGTGCTGCATGGAATGCTGCTGATTGCGATAATGATGGTGTTACTAACGGAGACGAGGTGGCAGCTGGATCTGATCCTCTTGTATCTCTTGGTGAGAACTCTCTTGAAGGAGTTTCTGTTTATCCAAACCCATCTGAAGGTCTTGTAACTATCACAAACGATAATAACATCGTTAACACGATCGTTGTTTATGATATGCTTGGACAAGTGATCCTTACTAAGGAAGCTTCTTCGAACACAACAATTGATTTATCTATCGTTGGAACTGGAATCTATATGGTTAAAGTTGCTAACAAGTATGGATCTATGGTTGAAAACGTAGTGATCAAGTAAATAATAGACTTGTATATATTGAAGGGTCTCAGCAATGCTGAGGCCCTTTTTTTATGTCAAAATTCGTACCTTGTTCATCTCAACTAATACCATGAAAACACAACTCATTTGTACTTTCACCCTTGTCTTTTGCCTCGGGAATGTAGGAGCTCAGGTAGAACATCCTATTTATCAGGAATTATCATTCGCTCCACAAAGTTCTCAGGTTTTCACAAAACCCACAAGTGGTATCAACAACGCAAAAAGTATTATATGGAACGAAACTTTTGACATTGGTTCAACAGGGACTTCATCCACACTAGGGCCAACATTTACGACAAGTAACGGCACATGGACAACGGGTGGTGTAGACGGTAATGTATGGAAGCATAGTTTTTATACGACAAGTGGTGAATGGTCTGCGGGAGTACCTCCGTTTACTTCAACAACTGCGACAAATGGGTTTATGCTTTTCGATTCTGATTCTGTCAATTTTCCAATCAGCCCTAATTATGTTTCTTTGAGCGGAGAATTGATTTCTCCTCCCATTGACTTGACTGGACAAACAAGTGCCATACTAACCCTCGAACAAGCTTTTCGGTTTTGTTGTGCTCCAATAAATCAAACTACAGTTTCTATTTCTAGTGACAATGGCGCTACATGGGGCGCCCCTTACAACTACGCTGATTCTCCAGAAGGGATCGCTTGCGGAAGTACGGGTGATGTCTTTGAATCGACCATCAATATAACTGGTGAAGCAGCAGGAAACACAATTTTATTGAAATTTAACTGGGATGGAAATGCCTCTGGATCTAGTCACTATTTCTGGGATATTGATGACATTTCGATTTCAACCCTTCCTGATGATGATGTGAGAATAATTGCTTCTTGGTTCACGGGTGAAAATCATGGTGGACAACATTATGGAATTCATGACCCGATGAACGCCGACAACAACTACAAGGCAGGAGCAACAGTCTATAACGCTGGAGCATTATCACAAACCAATGTCCTAGTGAGTATTGATTTGGGATTTTATTCAGAAGATTTTGTCATTCCCTTCATTGCACCTGACTCGTTAGTAAGTGTTGAAAGTACATTGCCGATAAGTTTACCTAGCCCTAATAATTATTCGGGTACATATACCGTTTTCTCGGGGTCTGACACAGTAGGGGGGATCTACTTTTCTGACAATCAAGCAATACATGAGTTTCAGGTTTCTGACTGGCAATGGACCGAATATGCGGTTGACGGCATCGGGGTATACTCAAATCCTATTCAAACACCCTTTGGAACTAACTCCGTTTTAGGGGGAGATGACGGAATGGTACTGGCAACAAAGTATCATTTTACACAGAGTCCCAACGTCTATGCAATGAAAATATTACTTGACACAGCTACCATTCCTGGAGGGGAGATTTTTGGAAGTTTTATAGACAGCACAGAGTTTTGGTCGAACGGTATAAACCCACTATGTTCAATAGGTTCAACCCAAATTACGGCTGTAGACGTAGCGCAGGGTTATATTTACCTTAATTCAAGTGGCTGTATATTATCCCCTGGAGCGTATTACGCCGCTATACAACTTTTTAGCAATGCAGGAGCGAACCCTATTGTTATTCAAGATGACTTAACAATTGAACAGCCCTTGCGTACGAGTGCAATCAACATTCCAAATGACCAATCCTATACGAACGGAAATGCCTACGGCATACGATTGATCTTGAACCCAGAAGGGATCGACGAACATCAACTTCAAGGTGTTTCTATTTACCCGAATCCATCGGATGCAGTGATCACAATTACCGATGATAATTACACATCAAATTCTATTTCGGTGAATGACATTTCTGGTAAACTGATTTTGACGAAGGAAGTCTCAACAGAAACAACTATTGATCTTTCAATCAGTGGCTCTGGTGTCTACCTCGTAACTGTTTCAAACGAAAACGGATCAATGGTTGAAAGGATCGTTATTCATTAATCACAATCATTCATATCTTTAAAGCTCGGTTAAGCCGACCTTTTTTTATGGATTACCTCGAACTCGGCTACATTGGATTGTTTCTCATTTGCTTCCTCTCAGCAACTATATTGCCGTTTGCTTCTGAGGGTGTGTTGTTACTATTCCTCGCCACTGGCTTCGATCCCACGATATGCCTTGCTGTTTCCTCTTTGGGAAATATTATCGGGGGGCTCACAAACTATTGGCTAGGGATGTTGGGAAATCCCGAATCGCTGAAGAAACGATTCAAAAAACCAGATTCATTTGAACGTCTGAAAAAAGCTGTTGACAAATATGGTTATTGGCTTGGGTTACTCTCCTGGACACCAATTCTAGGAGACCCACTGACAATTGCTCTTGGTTTCTTTCGCGTTCGCTTCTGGCCATTTTTCTTCTTGATGTCGTTTGGGAAAATAGCCCGGTATTCGGTAATCATTTACTTATTCTATCAATCTTATTAGAATTTCATAATTACAAATCTTTAACAGACATACGAACCTCTTCATTCAACCGTTTAAGATTCATGTGTATATTTAGACCTTATGAATGACTCTACAGCTATCTGGGAATGCTCCAATGTCTCAAAATCATATTCCAAGAACGGCTTTCAATTAAATGGGGTCAATCTTGAAATAAATTCAGGAGAAATTACTGGCGTCGTAGGAGAAAATGGCAATGGTAAAACAACCTTGTTGCGCGTGATTGCTGGTGAATTATCCGCTGACAAAGGTGAGGTAAAGTTTATGAATACCCCAATGTCATTCGCACATTGGAGAAATTTCAAAGAACAAATCGCTTACATTCCGCAACGAATCCCAAAATGGTATGGCTATCTCAAAACAAATCTCGAATTTCAAGCGAGTATTCATGGTGTTCCACCTGAAGAGGTGAATCAGCGATTGTCCATTTTGCTAGAGGAATTGGGGCTTGAAAAATACGCCCATCTAAAGTGGTCCGAAATCTCAACGGGCTATCGACTAAGATTTCAACTGGCAAAAATGCTTATTGGAACACCGAAACTTCTTGTTTTAGACGAGCCAATTGCCAATCTTGATATCAAGGCGCAAGAAAAATTTCTGAGCGACCTTCAGCGCATTGTGCAGAATGACACATTTAAAACCGCCGTCATTCTGAGTTCGCAACAACTACATGAGGTTGAGTCATTTTCGGACAAAATCCTCTTTATTAAAAATGGTCATATCGAATACAACGGTAAAGTCCGTGATTTAGGAGAAGGGAGAAAAGAAAACACATTTGAACTATCGGGGTCTATGAACGAAGAGCAAGTCACAACTCTTTTTTCGGAAGGAATCATTAAGGTCGAATCCAATGGTCGGAGTCTTGTCGTAACCACAGATATTTCAATTTCTGGAGAGACCCTAATTTCCAAACTCATTGAAGCAAACTATACCTTAGCCTATTTTAGGGACATTAGTTCATCAACTAAGAAATTGTTTTCCTAATTATGACAATCGACTCTTTAATCCCAAAGTTTTTAAAAAGAATAGATGCCTATTTGCTTAAAAACTATCCAAATTTATGGATTACGAACGTGCACTTCGCGCTTTTCTACGTGATCGTGCTGAATGTCCTTTTGTATGCGGCCACAGCTGCCTCAGGCTACTCTTTAACTGATCCCATACCCGACGTGGAAACGCCATTTGCGTTAATGATATTACCTGCTGTTTTGGTGTTTGTCTTCTGGTTCATTAAACAGGCACGCTATAACGTTGACAAAAATTTCGGCAAGTCAAAATTGGTGCATGATTATCAAAATTTTTTCGTGTATATACTCGTAATTGGCTTGTTTTACTCAGTTTCAGCAATCATTCCACATACCCTAATCTCTAACGTAAAGAATGCTATTTCACTGGAAGAACTCAATGAAGACATTAATACATTAGATCATGGCTATCCATTTTTCGATAGTGGTCATTTGTCTGTTAGCGAAAAGGATTCTTCCAAAATACATATTCAAAATTCTCCGAAATTTATCTATACAGATTATTACTATGACTTCGTGGACGAAGATAGAGGAAGAAGGCAGACTACGATTGACAGGAGACAAGCGCTTATAGAAATTGAAGCTTTCATCACCACGTATAATAAGTACACGGATCAAAAAATTGACCTAACGCCACAACACGTTCTTGAATTGTCCCTGACCAATCAGGAAGTTCTCTACAACAACTATTATTGGAACTACACACGACCCGTTGATTGGAAAATTGAACGAATCCAAAGAATCCACCGCAACAGGCTTGAATTTTCACTTTATAACCCCGTTTATCTCAAAGCGATCTTCGTTATCATTGGCGTTTTGGCCATGCTCACCTGGATCTTTAAAAATGTGCATTGGAAAAACTTTCTGTCCGCAGGAATAACAATCATTCTATCTCCCTTTATAATGGGGGTTGTAGCGCTTATCTTATACGGTTTAATTCGTCTCGACAATTATCATGAAGAACTTGGCATCGTTACAGTAATTCTGTTCTTTAATCTTATTTCCGTGCTTTGGTTTCTAATTCCCTATCTCAAAGGGAAATATAGTTACATGAGTGTCATCAACGGTATTCTTCTGCAATTATGGTCGCCATTTTCCATTTTTGTTTACTCATTTATATTCATGCGCTTGAATCGACGGAGATATTATTATGACTCCTACTATTACGGTTATACAGAATCTGACAGATTTTGGGACAATTATCTGGAGTCTACTTATTGGATTGCCTGGGCAGTCGCATTAATTTCAATCCCACTAATGAAACGATTTTATAAACGCATGTGGGCAACACCAAAAAACAAATAGATTCACAGCTCCTGTCTATGTCAACTAATTCATTTTAACGATATTTGCCAAAACACCGATAAAATGTCAAAACTTACAACCTTACACGAGTTCATTATGGACAGACAGGCAGATTTTAAATACGCCTCTGGAGAATTGTCGCGCCTATTGAGTGATATCGCTATTGCTTCAAAAGTCGTGAGTAAGGACGTACGCCGTGCTGGGCTGATGGAAGACATTTTAGGTGCACAAGGTAGTACGAATGTACAAGGTGAGGAACAGCAAAAACTGGATGTCATTGCCGACGAACGATTCATCAGCATATTCAAAGCAGGTGGAGAAGTTTGTGGAATTGCCTCCGAAGAAAATGACGATTTCATGCCCTTCACTTCTGACTTTTCGAAGCAAGGTAAATACGTTGTTCTTTTCGATCCACTTGACGGGTCGTCCAATATTGACGTAAACGTTTCTATTGGTACTATCTTTTCTATTTACAGAAGAAAAAGTGAGGTCGGTACCGAGGCAACATTGGAAGACATGATGCAGGCTGGCGATCAACAAATTGCAGCTGGGTATGTGCTGTATGGGTCTTCTACAATGTTGGTCTACACAACTGGAAAAGGAGTAAATGGTTTCACGCTCGATCCTTCGATTGGGGAGTTTTGCCTTTCCCATCCTAAAATGCAAATGCCTGAAATGGGACGAATGTATGCCATGAACGAAGGAAATATTAACATTTGTGAGCCTGGGATTAAAGAATATATTGAAACGTATTGTCAACAAACACTAGAAGGGGCAACTCGACCATATTCTGGGCGCTATATTGGTTCTTTGGTCGCTGATTTTCACAGGAACCTCATCAAAGGTGGAATTTATATCTACCCAGATACGACTGTCGATCCAGAAGGGAAATTGCGCTTATTGTACGAGTGCAACCCACTCGCATTTATTGCAGAACAAGCTGGTGGTTTGGCAACAACAGGACGTGAACGTGTAATGTCATTGTCACCGACACGACTTCACCAGCGCGTACCATTCTTTATTGGCTCCAAAAAAATGGTTGAGCAAGCCATGAGCTTCTTGAAATAAGCGCTAATGGATGTCAAAGAATTAAAGGCCTCCTTTGCTCAATCCGCACAGATCAATTCTACAGCAAGTCAATTACAGCTTGTTAGTTCGAAAATTCAGTGGCGCGGACATGTAGGCTCCTCACGTGCAATTAGTGCGGCGTGTGTTGTTGAACAAGCACCAGGGCATCACCTTTTTATTCTTGAAGACAAAGAACAAGCCGCATATTTCCTCAACGATTTGCAAAGTTTGAATCCAGGAAATTCACACGTTCTTTTCTACCCAGCCTCATACCGTGTACCATACGAATTGGAGAAAACAGACAATGCGAACGTTGTCTCTCGAGCTGAAGTTTTGGAAAAGGTATCCAAGGGAAAAAACACATGGATTGTCACTTATCCAAAAGCACTGTTTGAAAAAGTTCCTTCGGAAAAGAACCTAACGAAAAATACACTAAAAGTTCAGGTCGGAAAGACCTACTCCATCGATTTTATTAATGAAACACTTCTCGATGTCGGGTTCGACAGGGTCGATTTTGTCTACGAACCGGGGCAGTTTTCCATTCGTGGCGGAATTGTGGATGTCTTCTCATACTCGAACGATCATCCATATAGAATAGAGTTTTTTGGCGATGATGTTGAAAGCATCAGAACTTTTGACGCAAGCACACAATTATCCATTAATACCCACAAGCACTTCAATGTTGTTCCGAACATTCAAGGCGAACTAATAAAGGATGGTAATGTAACCCTCTTCGATTTCATTGGTCAAAATTCAATGGTTTGGATAGGCTCCGTAAATGGAACAAGAGATCAAATTGACAAAGAGTATAGAAAGGCTGTCAAAATCTATGATGCCTTAGACAATGAAACGACGCCAACCATTCCTTCAGAACTCTTTCTGCATCCTAGCGAAGTGGAAAAAGTACTCGAAAACCACTCTGTTGTAGAATTCGGATCGGAATTTCATTTTACGAATGCAATGAGCGTTGAGTTCAATTTCAAGCCACAACCAAGCTTCAATAAGAACTTTGATTTGTTAACCGCTGATCTTGTCGAAAAACGCAAACAAGGTTACACCAATCTTATCTTTTCCAATCAGCCTAAACAGATTGATCGTCTGGATCAAATTTTTGAAGACATTAATAAAGAGGTGGTTTATCAACCTGTGCACATTGCGTTGCACGAAGGATTTATTTCTCCTGACAACAAGCTTGTATGCTACACGGACCATCAAATCTTCGAACGTTATCACCGTTTCAAGTTAAAAGAAGGTTTCCGTCAGGCAAAACAAGCACTCACGCTTAAGGAACTATACAACCTCCAACGTGGAGATTATGTAACGCACGTAGATCATGGAGTTGGGAAATTCTCTGGTCTTGAGACAATCGACGTCAACGGAAAACCGCAGGAAGCTATTCGCCTCTTATACAGAGATAACGACGTGTTATACGTTGGAATTCACTCACTGCATAGAATCGCTAAGTTCACTGGAAAAGATGGCGCCGCTCCGAAAATGAACAAGCTCGGAACGCAAACGTGGGCAACACTCAAGCAGAAGACCAAGAAGAAAATCAAAGAGCTGGCCTTCGATCTTATTAAGCTATATGCAAAGCGAAAAGCTCAACCTGGATTTGCCTTCACACCCGATTCCTATTTGCAAAACGAGCTGGAGGCTTCATTTATGTATGAAGATACTCCTGACCAGTTGAAATCGACAATTGCCGTGAAGGAAGATATGGAATCGAAGACACCAATGGATCGTTTGATTTGTGGTGATGTTGGTTTTGGAAAAACAGAAATTGCCATTCGAGCTGCATTTAAGGCCGTCGCAGATAGTAAACAAGTAGCTGTGTTGGTTCCCACTACGATTTTATCAATGCAGCATCATCGCAGTTTTGTCGAGCGTCTAGAAGGCTTCCCTTGCACGGTGGATTATATCAATCGTTTTAAATCAGCGAAGGAAACAACAGCTACCCTAAAAAAATTAGCTGCGGGTGAAATTGACATTCTTATCGGTACACACGCCATTGTTTCAGAACGCGTAAAATTCAAAGACCTAGGATTGATCATAATTGACGAGGAACAGAAGTTTGGAGTTTCTGTAAAAGACAAATTGAAAACACTACGGGCAACTGTCGACACGTTAACATTGACAGCAACACCTATTCCTAGAACACTTCAGTTTTCGCTCATGGGTGCGCGTGACCTCAGCATTATCAATACACCACCCCCGAACCGCCAGCCTGTATTGACAGAAGTCGTTCAGTTCAACGAGGAAACGATTCGTGATGCAATTGCTTACGAAGTGAGTCGCGGAGGACAAGTATTCTTCGTACACAATCGTTTGCAAAACATTACTGAAATTTCTGGAATGATTCAGCGTTTGTGTCCAGGTGTTCGGGTAGGAATCGGTCATGGCCAAATGGACGGCAAGAAGTTGGAAAAGGTGATGATGGGCTTCATCAATCATGAATACGATATTTTATTGGCGACAACCATTATTGAATCGGGGATTGATATTTCGAATGCAAATACTATTATCATTAACAATGCACAGAATTTTGGAATAAGCGATTTGCATCAGTTACGCGGTCGCGTGGGTCGTTCCAATAAAAAAGCGTTCTGTTACCTCATTGCGCCACAAAGTACGATGCTCACAACAGAAGCGCGCAAGCGACTGGAAGCTCTTGTACAATTCTCTGATTTAGGATCAGGATTCAACATTGCTATGAAAGACCTTGACATTCGTGGAGCAGGAAATATGCTTGGTGGAGAACAAAGCGGTTTCATTGCTGACATTGGATTTGAGATGTACCAGAAGATTTTGAATGAGGCAATCGACGAACTGCGTGAAAGCGAGTTCAAGGAGTTATTCAAAGACAGAAACAGCGACCAACTTACGCAATTTGTTAAGGACTGCATTCTAGAAACAGACCTGGAAGTTCGTATTCCAGACGATTATGTGAACAATGTTGCCGAACGTTTGAGTCTCTATCAGCAAATGGATAATGTAAAAACAGAAGAAGGTTTGGACGCATTTGTAAAAGAGTTGATCGACCGATTCGGGCCAATTCCTCCACCCGTTGAAGAACTCATTCGCTCCTTCCGTTTACGTTGGCTCGCACAAGAGTTGGGTATTGAACGATTGGTTCTCAAATCAGGAAAAATGATCGGATATTTCATTGCGAATCCGAAATCTCCCTACTATGAGTCGCCCGTTTTCACAAAGGTTCTTGACTACATGCAGAAACATCCAATGGAAGTGAAACTAAGCGAGAAAAATGATAAACTCCGCATTATTTATTCAGATGTGCTGTCGCTGACAGATGCATATGATCGATTGGATAAGGTTTTGGCGGTATAGGTTCCTGATCTGTAACTTTCCGACAATCTTCTTTGTTTTACTTTCATACATATCTACTATGAAAATTTACAGTGTTTTTCTTTTGGGGCTTCTCTTGTTGAGTATGAATTCAATTGCACAAGAAAAGATTAAAACCATTCCCATCACACTCGAGTATCAGCATGCACAGAATGAAGTAACGTTCCACCAAAATGGATACCTGCTCATCTTTGATCAAGAGGAATTGTTGAAGAATTACGAAGAAGCAACGGATTACAATTGGGCTCTGGCTGTTGTAAACACTATTGACACACTCGAGCTTTCTGAAACACGAAAACGTATGGATCATCATCGGTTTTACACAGACTCTTATATTCGTTTCTTTGCCGAAATAGACCGTTGTCTTGATGCTGGACAGGTGAAAATTGTTACACCAAAATTGCGCAAACTAGCAACTATTGATCGTCTTATCAACCAAAAAGCTCCACGTCGTCGTTCTTCTTCAAACATATATCTCAACCCTGTAAACGGTGAGATGCTTTTTCATTACTATTGGGGATTCATGGGGTGTCCCAATTTTTAATCTCTGCTGTCGCTTTGGGTAGAAAAAACTGAACCATTTTCCTTGTGATTCCTCTTTTTAGTATCCAATATTTCTGTTCCTAGCTCGTTAACACCCTAACAAAAACCAATTCTACTAACTTTGCGCCATGGCTAGGGCAATTGTTTCTGTAACAAACGATTTGTATACGGATCAGCGCGTACATAAAGTGTGCATGTTTCTGATGCAACAAGGCTACGACGTTTTATTGGTTGGTAGAAAACGAAAGTCAAGCGTAGAGCTGAATGCCCGGCCATACAAAACGAAGCGCATCAAGTTATTGTTCGAGACTGGAGCGAAATTCTATGCTTTTTTTAATCTGCGTTTATTCTTCTACCTCTTGTTTAAAAAAGCCGACATTCTCGTTTCCAATGATTTGGACACCTTACTGGCAAATTACACGGCAAAACGATTCAAGCGTAATACACACTTGGTATATGACTCACACGAGTACTTTACAGAGGTTCCTGAGTTGACAAACCGCCCGAAAGTTCAACGCGCTTGGTTGCGTATTGAACGAAGAATTTTTCCAAAACTAAAAGACGTCTACACCGTAAATCAGTCCATTGCTGATATCTATACAGAACTCTACAAAAAAGACATTAAAGTCGTCCGAAATATATCGCCACTTTGGAAGCCCGAAATATTAGAGGACAAAAAAACCCTAGGCATTCCCGAAGGGAAACAATTGATCATATTGCAAGGAGCTGGGATCAACGTAGATCGCGGTGCTGAAGAGGCTGTAGAGGCCATGCAAAACGTTGACGCTATATTGATGATCGTTGGTGATGGAGACGTTGTTTTGCAACTTAAAGAGCGCGTGAAAGAATTGAACCTGCAAGAAAAGGTGATCTTTTACGGTAAAAAGCCATACGCTGTGATGATGAACTATACGCATCATGCGGACATTGGTCTAACGTTGGACAAACCGTCGAACTTGAATTACAAGTTGTCTTTGCCCAATAAGGTGTTTGATTATATGCACACTTCTACAGCTGTTGTTGCAACTGAAATAAAAGAAGTTGCAGCGGTTGTTCGCGCACATGATATTGGGGAAATTTTGGGAGAATTGACAGTTGATGAACTTGCTTCAACACTAAACACACTTCTAAAGAATCCAGAACGGTTAGCTGAATGCAAGGCGAATTGTATGATTGCCGCACAGACCGAAAATTGGGAAAACGAAACAAAAATATTGGCCAAAATATATCCAACCGTTGACAAATAAGCAGATCCATATTGTTTCATTAGACGTTCCCTTTCCAGCAGATTATGGAGGAGCCATTGATATTCTTTTTCGAATTCAGGCGCTGCACAAACTCGGTTTTGAAATTACGCTTCATTGCTTCGAATACGGAAGAGATCGGGCACAAAAAGCATTGGAACCGTACACCAAAGAACTCCACTATTACCCACGTAAAAAACCACTCACCGACTGGCTAAGCGGAACGCCATTTATAGTAAAAACACGCAGTGATGGTAGACTCTTGGAAAACCTATTAAAAGACAATAATCCGATTCTATTTGAAGGCTTGCATACCACTTTCTTTTTAGCAGATGAACGTTTGAAAGACAGAATTAAGCTAGTCAGAACACACAATGTTGAACACGAATACTACGCCGAACTTGCCAAATATGCATCAGGGACAAAAAAAATCTTTTTTGCGAGTGAAGCCCGAAAATTGGAAAAGTATGAACCTGTGTTAAAACACGCGAGTCATATTCTTGCTATCCAACAAAATGACCTTGAACATTTCAAAACACTCAATGACTCTGTGCATCTTCTTGCCGCATGCGCACCAATGAGCGAAACTGTTTATCTAGAAACAAATCCTTACTGCCTTTTTCAAGGGAATCTTTCAGTTCCTGAAAATGAAAATGCCGCAAATTGGATTCTGAACGCACTGTCTGATTCAACAGTCGATCTATGCATTGCGGGGAAAGACCCTTCTGAAAAGCTCATAGCTCGGTGTCACGAAATCTCCGTGAAACTTGTTGCTAACCCAGATGAAGAAACGATGAAGTCTCTTATTCAAAAAGCTCGTATTCATTCGCTCTTCACAGATCAACCAACTGGGTTAAAACTAAAATTACTCAATGCGCTAAATACTTCTGGACATGTCGTTGTAAACAATAAAATGGTTGCAGGGACAATGCTTGGTAGTCTTTGTGAAATTGAAGACGACTCCATCAACTATAAGCAGACCGTAGAGCGATTAATAAATGCCCCTCTATCAGAAGAAGCCTTTTCTCAACGTCAGAATTTTCTATCAGAACACTTCGACTCGCTGAAGAATTGTCAGCTCATTGTGGACTTGATTAATGGCTAATCATCACCTTTGCGTGCTGAATCGAATTCTCATTTCTTACCTGAATTGTGTAAACTCCATTGCTTAGGTGTTGCACTTTAAAAACAGCTTTCTCAAGAAACTCATTTGTGCTAGTTTCATCAACCACCTCACCCAATGCATTTAACAAAAGAACCTCCGTTTGATCGTTTGCATTCATAAGCTCAACAACAATCAAATCTTTCGCTGGGTTCGGGAAAACCAAAAGTTCTTGTTCTTCAACTTCTTCCAGTCCCACCCCTTCCAAAAGGTCATGTGCGGCACATAAATCAGGTATTCCGTATCCTTTGAATTCATCCGGTGTTGTAAATTGGCTTGCACTCTGTCGAATTGCGTCGAAAATTTCGGCTACGGTTTTTGTTGGGTGCGCTTGAATTAAACACGCTGTTGCTCCAGCCATAATTGGACTTGAAAAAGACGTTCCATTTCCAGTAACCAAATCTCCAGATCCAGCATCTACAAACCAAGTGTCTTGTCCGCGTGCTGCAACATCAGGTTTTACTTGACTGTCCGCATTGGGTCCAACAGAAGAAAATCCTGCAATATCACCAAAGAAATCAACGGCTCCAATGCATAAACCGTCATCCGAATCACACGGCGTTGAAATGTTGCTTGGCCCAGAGTTTCCTGCGGACATAACGACTGCTATTCCCTTTGATGCCGCTACATTAACGCCCATTGCAGCGATTGTCGTGTTGCCATCAAGATCTGCATAAACGTGGCTCGTCTGTGCATCATCAAATTCAAAATAACCCAATGAAATATTGACAACATCTACTCCTACAGAATCACATCGCTCCAACGCTGCAACGACATTGAACTCTTCTATTTCCGTTTCTGAGCCAACATCCTCCGCTAAATAAAGGGCTAAATCTACATCAATCGCAGTGCCTGCAAAACTATCTGGCGTTCCCTTTTCACCAACGATGCATGATGCTACAGATGTACCGTGCCCACTTGAGTTATAAACCTGAGATGACCCAGTAACGAAATTGTGTACATCAATTACTCTGTTCTCATTGTATACAGTATCGAAATAAATGATTCCATCCATGTTGCTAAATCCTGCATCAATAATTCCCAAATAAATTCCCGATCCAGTATAGCCTAGATTATGCAAACACTGCAAGTTGATTTGTGTGACCTGAGCTGTTCCTTGTCCATAATCAAGTGCTTTCGTTCCTGTTTCGAACTTTGAGTTTTCAGAAGGTTTTCCCTTCCCAACCGATTTGATCCGCGTAATAAACGCATATTTCGTCTGTAGCTCATCCATTGAAAGCTCTGTTTCAAAGGTCACTGCATTCAACCAACGCGAAGTGTTTAGAATTTTTCCATCAGTGCGCAATTGAATGATGTATTCTGGGTTCACAGGTTTATCCTTTTCATCAAATTCAATACTTCTATTCGACCGACGCTCAAGTGAACGAGCCGTAAAATCAGTCTTTTGAACTTCCTGATCTGTTTTCTCATCAAGGAAAACAATCATTTTTTGCTGAGAATAGGAAATCGTCGAAAAGGCTAGGAGAGCTAGCGCAAGGAGTTTTAGTTTCATATCGGCAAGTTACGGATTTTCATTTAGCATGCATTCGTGTGCATACCTAAAACGAATCTTTTCACTGATCTGTTGGGATACTTCAATCCAAAATAATGCTGAAAATGCATCCGTTCGCCATTAAATCCAACTTCCCCATTCAACATTATTTCCCTTTTCTTTTGGTAGGATCCTCTTTCTCTATCTTATTTTCTTTAAAGGCTGTTGGGACCAAGTCTGGTATTACTTTTAGAAGGAGAGGAAGCAACAATGTTCCACCAGGAAGCATAAATATGGCAAGCGATGGTATCGATTTCGCAATGTCTTTGAATTGCGTTTTGACTATTTCCTTCTCCTCTGGCGTGAGGTCCTGTGTTGCCGATTTCTTCACCAACGAAACGAGTTCTTTACTTTCTTTAAGCTCTACCGCCAACTTATCCTTGTTTCGGATAAGAATTTTTGACCAACGCTTCGATAGACTTGAGTACACTTTTTCATAGGAAGGCGAATTCTTCATAAACTCCACCTCATCCTGTGTCTTAAGTAGGAAATTTTCGATCATCCCAAGGTTTTCTTCCAACTCGTGCTGAGGAATTTCTAGGTGTACACAAAGCGATTCGAGAAATTCCATTTCGCCATCAACGAGTTCATCGTTTGATAAAACTGTGAGAATGGCAACGTCGAGCAGAAAACGTTTTAAGAGCCAGTGATTGCGTACAAAAAAGGAAAAATCATCAAACGAGGCTCCCTTCTGAAAGCGCTTCTTTGCAGCTTCACGTTCTTCATCATCTAAGTTTGCAGAGGCTAGGAAAACGTTAAAAAGTCTTTTTTCTTTACTCACTAATACTCCGTCAGCATAAGCAGCTAGCGTAATTGCTGTTAAAGAGTTCGTCGCATACGTGCTGTAGCGTTTGAGCGCCTCATCTTTTTCCTTATGCACAAAGTCATCGAACAGAATAACATCCAAATAGGAAAATACATTGCTTAGTGAGTTAACCCACCATTTATTATCAAGCAAGTTCAGTTTAATGTCCACGCGTTTCGTTAAGATCCCTTCTATCTTTTCTTCACGTGATTCCTTCAAGAAAAAGGTGAACATCTTCTTTACAGCACTTGCATTATGGTGTTCATAAAAGGCGAAAAGTGTATCAAGAAATTCTTCTTTGTCGAAAGATTTGTCCTTGTGAATTTGAAGAAAAACGAATAGATGTGATTCAAAAAGTAGAAGCTTAAGTTTCTCTTCCTTTGTCCAGTCCGAATCATCAAGAGACTTGGCAAAAATGCGCTCTAAAGGAAATCCGAATACAATACCACTATTCGACAAAGTAAGGTGCATAAAGTGCAACTTTCGAATTCCCTCAGGCCGATTGACCTGAAGAACAATTTGTCCTTTATCGACTAAATCAAAATACTTTTTAATCCAACCTTTTGCTCCAGGTGATAACATTGTACACTATCTAAAGGCGTAACGGACGGCAAAACCAGCCATCCAGCCAAATTTCACATCTGGGACAATTCGCATCGATGGTCCCGTATCTAGTGCTAAGTTAATAGGAACTACGTTAAAAGTGTACTCTAAACCAATAGTTCCATCCAATCCGACCCAAAAACCTGATGTTGATTCAATATCTGATCGGCCATAATTGCCCTTTGCCCAATAACCTCCATCGGCACCGGCCCCCCAGTACCATTCGAGGTCATTGGTCAAGAACTGGTTGCGTTCATACATTGTTTGCAACCATATATATCGACTGCTACCGCCAAGATTGACCTCCACGGCAGATTGCCCAGCAAAAAAATGTTTTACACTTAATTCAGCTGAAGGTAGATCAAGTGTGGTATAATCTCCTTTGATTCCAAAAGCTGTTCTGTATTGTTGTGCATAGGACTGAATGGTTGCACCGACCATGAAAGAAATGAGGAGGAGAAATTTCATGTTCTAGGTTTATTGTAGAACGTAGAAATCCTTATTTTTATTATGCGCACAGAACTTAAAAGGCTGGGGTTATTCGCTACATCACTAATTTTATGATTTTTACAAACGCCCTGCAACAACAAAAGCTTTTCGCTTTGTGAAGACCACGCCGCCATTTGGATCAAACGCTTCAAATATTCCAACATATGCCCCTATAGATGCTTTTGTGTTGTCGTCACGTGTCCCATCCCAAATGAAGGTTCCGCTTGTCGCTAACAATTCCGATTCCAGTACAGTGGCAATTTTTCTTCCGCGATCATCATAAATGGTGAAATCTGCCACTAATCCAGGTTGGGTCATTTCATAATTAACCTGTAAAACATCTTCAAACCCATCACTGTCGGGAGAAATTGTCTCGCTTGTAAAACTGAATTCTCCATTCGAAATGGAAGGATAGTATTGTGAGTTCTCCATTCCGGGTGTAGCAAACCCTATCGCCTCTGCTGCCGTATGCCAGTTGTTTCCATCACTTGAAATTCCATCTGGCTCTATTCGCTCCAATGATTTCCCCTTCACATCGTCCAGTAATTGAAAATGCCAATCATCACTGTAAGAAACCTTGTCAATAACCTGATTTAGATAAATGATATACACCGACCCTGAATCGTTTGAATACGTCGGCAAATCCATTTGGATGAACCTTCCTCCTTCGTATGACGGGTAATTTTGAACGATGTGTAGAGTGTCTTCAGCCAACACAGCATATTCTTCTGGATACAACAAAAAGTGCTCTCCTACAACCTTATTGTTGTCGATCGTATCGTTATCGTAGTTTGCAATTTCCCAATTGAACAAGTCGATAAGTTTTGAAGAATTGTTGTAGACCTCAACCCAATCACTCCCTCCAGTTAGAGGATTAAACATAATTTCGTTAATCACAACATCTCCTCCCGTGCCATTTTCTGGAAGTGCAAATAGACCATTCACTGTTGTCGAGTTCAACCAACAATCCGCAACATTTTGCAATTCAATTGTGTAGTTCTGTGAGCTCGTCAAATTTTCCACGAATTGCAATGTCATCATGGATGGGTAGGCACCAAAGACATAGTTATTTTGAATTGTAAGCGTTGGGTTTGTCGAAATAACAGCATCAGCTAATGATGTAGAATCCATTCCTTCCGTAAAATAGATTTCCAAATAGTTCGGCGCAAGTGCTATAAGTTGCTCGATATCTGGAGCTGAAATATCTGGTGTATTATCGAAAATTGAATTAATGAGTCCTGGGGTTCCTCCAAGATTGTCGACACTTGCCGCCCAATTGGATTGACTTGAACAAGGCGCATCAGGATTGATTCGCTCAATTGTGTAACCGCCACCATCTTTGGTTGGATCAGCGTACCAATCATCGGTATAAGATATGGAGTCAATAATAATTCCGCTCGTGTCGCGCAAGACAATATTGTCTCCTGAATTATTAAGACTCGGAAAACTCGTTACGGCTGTTGCAACCGCAAATGAATCCACATTTGAAGTGCTTGCCACGATCATATATTCTCCTGGCAAAAGCCAACCTTGCTGAATTGTTCCGGCGGAAGCTGCATCAGCCAATTTCCAGTCTTCAAGGTTAAAGATCTTACTGCTCACATTGTGAAGCTCAACGAACTCAACAATTGGCAGACCAACTTGAGGCTCAGGATCACACATAAACTCATTGATGATCACATCTCCAGGAACTGGGCTTTCTGCTATTAAGTATGAGAAGTTCATTGATTGGCTTCCTGAAGCATTTCCTGAAATGTCTTCGATATTGTTCGTGAAAAGCGTGTATGCGCTCCCATTTGTCAATGAGGCTGAAGGAACAATATGCACCAATGCTGGGTTAACCCCGTCAAGCGTAGCTGTGCTTGCCGAAAGAAATGGCTGAATATCATAATTGGCTGTATTCTCAGCAATTGTCTGATCCACTGCCTCATCAAAAAGAACGTCAATCAAATTTGCATTGATGGTCGTTACCGAGGTCAAAACGGGAGGCACGACATCGACTATTTCATCGCCAACGTATACATCGTCGTAATAAAACCCTGTTGAATTGCTAACGGTATAAACATCTATAAAACCAAAGTGTGTTCCCAATAAATTTGTCGCATCATTTGCCGTTCCTGCCAATGCATAATTCTGTCCACCCGCATCGTCAATGTACAAGGACCAGTTTCCCAGATTGTCTCTAACCACACGAATCCCAATGGAAAAACTTGTCGCTATTTGACCCAGCGTACCCGTTATCAACTCTGTATCCAGCCCACCATCACTTTTGAATAAGCGCACAGCGTCATTGGACCCTGCTTCTCCTAACTGAAGATAAAATCCATCGGGAGCAGTTGATAAATCAGCGTTTGAAGCCGTTAAGTAGATTCGTCCAAAATTTCCTGATGAAGGCGAAAAAGATTGACGCGTCCAAATTCTCCATTCCTTTGTGTCAAGAGTACTCAAACCATGCGGAGTACTCAGATAAGATGTCGAGGCAACAGAACTATTTAATTGCACTTCAAATGATCCATTGACAGTGTAATCAGCAGTGATACCCCCCCATGTAGGATTTGTCGAAAAATCGCCATCCGAAAAATCATCGGAAATTTGTGCCAATAAAATAGAATGCGTTAGAATAAACACAGTCCATAAAAAGTACCTCATAATTTCATTCTAGAATGAAGCTAAATATACTAAATTTGGACATTGAATCTCTTAATATGCGAATCGAATGAAAGTTGCAGTCGTTGGTGCTACAGGAATGGTCGGTGAAGTGATGCTTAAAGTATTGCACGAAATGAATTTTCCAATTACGGAATTAATCCCCGTTGCTTCAGAAAAATCTGTTGGGAAAAAAATTGACTTTGGTGGTCTTGAAACAACAGTGGTTTCCATGCAAACGGCTGTAGATATGCGTCCTGATATTGCTATTTTCTCAGCTGGAGGTGGTATTTCTTTAGAATGGGCGCCAAAATTTGCTGAAGCAGGCACTACAGTAATCGATAATTCTTCTGCTTGGAGAATGGATCCAACGAAGAAGCTAATTGTTCCTGAAATCAATGGTCATTTATTGACCAGCGAAGACAAAATCATTGCAAATCCAAACTGTAGTACTATTCAGTTAGTTTTAGCGTTGAAACCGCTACACGATAAATACGGTGTGAAGCGCGTTGTTGTTTCTACCTACCAGTCAATTTCTGGTACTGGAGTCAAGGCAACAACTCAAATGGAAAATGAGCGAAACGGTGTAAAAGGTGAAATGGTTTATCC
Source organism: uncultured Flavobacteriales bacterium (assembly GCA_905478665.1). GTDB lineage: Bacteria > Bacteroidota > Bacteroidia > Flavobacteriales_D > Crocinitomicaceae > UBA4466. The sequence continues at coordinate 27,242 of CAJQJL010000035.1, read as the reverse complement.
TTATGAGATTGATCAGAATTGTCTCCCGCATTGTGATGATTTCACAGAAAACGGTTACACAAAAGAAGAGATGAAGTTGACGAATGAAACCAAGAAGATTCTCGACCCCTCAATCAATGTAACGGCAACAGCTGTGCGTGTTCCAGTAAAAGGTGGTCACTCAGAAGCTGTGAATGTTGAGTTTGAAAATGAATTTGAATTATCAGACGTTCGTCGTTTACTACATGAAACTGATGGGATCACGCTCAAAGACGACCCAACCACAAATACGTACCCGATGCCACTTTATGCAGCTGGTAAAAATGATGTTTTTGTGGGACGAATTCGACGTGATGAGTCACAGGAAAAGACCTTGAATATGTGGGTGGTTTCTGATAACCTTCGGAAAGGTGCAGCAACGAATGCTGTTCAAATTGCACAATTGATTTTAGAGCGGAATCTAGTTTCGGTGTAGGCAGAAAAAAGGCTTCTATCGTCTTAGTCTCCACTTATTTTTGGTAACCAAAGAACGCCAATCATCTAGTTTTTCCGTGACACCTTTATTTACAAACTTCTGAATAAGTTTGAAGGTTCCCCTTGCGTCTTTGTATTCCATTTCCTTCTTGAAAATTGGAATAATACTTAGGAAATGAACTTCCCTTCCATCAACCATAACCGGAGCCATTTCGCGATCAAGCAACATTGGGTCGGCTAATAAAAAATGATCTTGTTTCATTGTATTTGACAATGGCTTCATTTCTTTACCACATGGCATCGTGTGTCCATGTCCGAACCACGTTTCATTCTCAACAACAAACTTTGCCAATCGCTGAATCCATGGAAATACCCAATTCATTTGTGGATTATCAGTATCCTCCCACTCCCAATAACTTGGTAGGCAAAAATAAAGTTCATTGTATTCTCTTCCAGCGTACTTTTCGTGAACAGGCATTTTATAATGGCGTAAACCATTCGTGACAATAACGGTAACTGGCGATTTTAACTCAAGGTCAATAATCAACAAGGGCATTTCGCCTTCTCCAACTGGGGCTTCTAATACACGATGGTCGCCAAACCGCTGTTGCAATGCTTCTTTCACGCTGCAAATATAATGGGAAAACCCGACAGGAGAATAGAACTACGCAACAACCTTTTCTAGGCTTATCCAAAAGGCTTCGCTTGAATGGACGCACCCTTGCTCTAGCATTTTGTGAATCTCCAATTCGCGACCTTTAGTGTATGGTTTTTTAGACTTGAAAAAAGTAAGTTGATCAGGCGAATTCACCAATGCTTCATGAATGGATTGAGGTGTCGATAAAATAACGTTTGCTCCTTCCTTGGCGTTCACAGAAATCAACTCAACCTGCTCTTCATTCAATTTAAAAACCATGCACGATTTTTCCGATCGGTGTTCAATAAACTTCAACTTCTCATATACCTTTTGAAGAACGGTATCGGAAAACAACTCAACAAACTGCTTTGCTTTCTCAACATCCGATTGATTCATTTCTACCCATTCTTCATTATGTACGCCGTTCACAATTAAAAAATGCTTGAAATCCTCAGCAAAAACTTCCAGTTCTTCCGACGTCAAAATTCTGTACTTCATGGTGTCAAAATTACAGCTAATAAACATTACATTTGCGCCATGAGTGCAAAAAAAGGCATCGCGATTTTAGGTTCGACAGGCTCCATTGGAACACAAGCTTTGGAGGTAATTGAGTCTTATCCCGATCAATTTGATTTACAAATCATCACAGCAAATAAAAACGCTGACTTGTTGATTAAGCAGGCCATAAAACATACCCCGAACTCCGTTGTCATTGCCGATGAAGATCAGTACATGAAAGTCAAAGATGCTCTTTGGAATCATGATATTCACGTCTATGCTGGGTCTGATGCGATCTCACAAGTTGTTGAATCGACAGAAGTAGACACTGTGCTCACGGCAATGGTTGGCTACGCTGGCTTGAACCCCACGCTTTCAGCTATTCGAGCGAAAAAAAACATTGCTCTTGCCAATAAAGAAACACTTGTTGTTGCTGGAGAAATTATCACAAAAGAAGCCTTTGAAAATGGCGTGAATATTTACCCCGTTGATTCTGAGCACTCGGCAATTTTTCAATGTTTGGTGGGTGAATTTCAAAACCGTATTGAAAAGATTTATTTAACTGCTTCAGGAGGGCCATTCAGAGGATATTCAATGGATCAGTTGAAGAAGGTCACGCGAGCGCAAGCCTTGAACCATCCAAACTGGGAAATGGGCTCGAAAATCACCATTGACTCTGCCTCGATGATGAATAAAGGATTAGAGGTTATTGAAGCAAAGTGGTTGTTCAATCTGAAAGCAGAACAAATCGACGTCATTGTTCATCCACAGTCCATAGTACATTCACTCGTCCAATTCGAAGACGGCAGTATGAAAGCACAAATGGGTTTGCCCGACATGAAGTTGCCAATTCAGTATGCATTCACTTATCCTGATCGCCTGAAAACAGATTTCCCACGATTTAATTTTCTCGATTATCCAGAACTCACCTTCGAGGCGCCAGACAAAATAACATTCAACAATCTTCAGTTAGCATACGATGCTCTTGAAATGCAGGGAACAGCAGCCTGTGTTTTAAATGCCGCAAACGAAGTTGCCGTTGAAGCCTTCCTTCAAGAGCGGATTTCATTTCTCGATATCGCGCGAATTAACGCTGCATCCATGAACTCAATCGAGAACATTTTAAATCCAAGCTTAGAAGATTATATCTCGATTGACACAGAAGCTCGAAGAGTCGCTGGAGGGTTGCTTTGATCTTAATCCCAAGCTCTGTAACATTCGTTACATAAAACACTGATAAATGTCCTTAGCTTCATTCTAAACCAGAGGTTTAACCTCGAAAATTACTAGTATGAAAAAGAACATGGGTACAGCAGATCGAGTTATTAGAATCATTATTGCGGTTGCAGTAGCGGTTGCCTATTTTACAAATTTAGTAACAGGTGTTTTGGGCATTGTGTTATTAATTCTTGGCGCTATTTTTCTATTAACAAGTTTTGTTAGTTTTTGTCCGCTTTATGCTCCATTCGGCATCAAGACTTGCAAAACAAAAGGAGAAAACAACTAGGAATGTTCTGAAGACATGTGAGTTTTGGTAGTTTTTCGTTAACTTTAATGCTCTCGAAATCCTTGATTATCAGCATGTCTAAACACCTCATTCTTGCACTGATTCTTTTCCACTCATTTTGTGGAACTGGTCAATTATTTCAGGATGATTTTGGAACAGGCTTTGCCAGCATCAGCACCGCTAACTGGCCAACAGCTTGCAGGGGAGGAAGTGCCTCTTCATTTAATACGAGTATTGGTCCCTGCGCGGGAGCTAGCGACTATGAATGTGGTCTGAGTGGCTTCGGCAGTTATATAACAACGAGTGCCATCGCTATTCCTTCAACGGGGTACGAACTTACCTTTGATTTTTCCTTCAATAATTCATTTAGCTTTCCTACTATCGAAATTCGCACGGGCGCAACTTGCGGAACAACACTCGCAGGAACAACCACATTATCAAACACCTCAGGTGCATGCACACCACAAACAATCAACTTAGATGCTTATTCTGGTCAAACTATTTACATTCGATTTAGATCCAATACATCGTCGGCAACCTTTTATTTTGATGACCCAACTGTAGATGTCACAGCAGGAGGTGGAGGCGGTGGCTCGTGCTTGCTCTCTGATGATTTCGGTACAAGCTTCGCAAGTATTAGCGCTACCAATTGGCCCTCTGCTTGTCGCGGTGGAACAGCTTCTGGGTTTAACACAAGTTCCGCTCCATGTGCAAGCGTCGGAGAATATGGCTATAGTTTAAGCGGTTTCGGAAGCTACATTACAAGTATGGCACTGGCCATTCCATCAACAGGGTTTGATCTCGCATTTGATTACTCTTTCAACTATTCATTTAGCTTTCCTGTTGTGGAAATCAGGACTGGGGCGAGTTGCGGAACGACCTTAGCTGCATCCACGACATTGACAAACACTTCGGGCGTTTGTACACCACAAACAATCAACTTAGATGCTTATGCAGGACAGACGATTTATATTCGTTTCCGTTCAAATACCTCATCCGCAACATTCTATTTGGATGAAGTAAATGTATGCAGCACATCTGGATCATCTGGCGATTATAAATGGGCCGATAACTTCAATGATAACGATTATGACCTCGATTATGCAGGGAATGATGGGGATGAAGCCTGTACAGGTTGCGGACCATGGTCACCCAGTGCTGGAGCGACACTTGAACTTGTTCCTGCAGGTGGATGGAATGGAAACTCCAATGAAACGGAAGCATTTCCAGACAACATGCCCAACGTGTATTACGTAAAACTGGATCGCAATGAATACTTCGAATCTCCAACACTCGACATGAGTGGTCAGGAATCGTTAAAGATTAGTTTTTATGCCAAGTCTTCATCCCCTGGAACAGGCGGCGGCGATAATTGGTCCTTTAGTGATCGTTTGCGACTACAAATCTGGGACGGATCTTCTTGGATAACTGTACAAAGCCTTCGAGACGATTTAAGTGCAGCTTGGAGCGGACCCGATGACTACATTTCTGCAGCATTGCCATTCAATTATTTTTGTTTTTCTGCCTATAAAAACACGACTAGCCCAGGAAACTATTATTACAACTCCATTCCAAATGTGAATTCGGCTTATTTCCATTCAGACTTCAAGTTCCGTGTTATTTTTGAAGGTGGTTTTTCAGGGTCTCCGTTTGCGTGGGTCGACGATTTCACCTTTCGTGCAGATGCCGACGGATACTCGACGATGATTCCCTGTGGAATTTCATTCTGGAACCAGCCAGCTGCAACATCCTATGGACAAGACACTGGAACATCTGGAAACAACAATGCAGAAAAAGGCGTTGAATTAGAACTTGACAATTCAATCAACATTCCACCCTTATGGGCTAGTGAAGCAGACGATGGAGATGTTGTTTCGCAAGTTTTTGGCAGCGGAGAATCTGAACGCATTGTATTTGCCGTTTTAAGTGAGCAACGTATTCAGTTCGCGTTCCCAAAAGTACACTTCTACGCTCCGAGCATGGGGTGGCAATCATCCATAATGTCAGTAGATAACAATTATGTTGGGCCTGGTTGGAGATATTACGCCGTTGAATACATTAGTTGCGATTTAGCTGGCGGCTCAATTGCTGAACCTACAGACGATTATCGGTACTACTACAGTTTCGAGTACGGAAACGAATTTGCGCCTGTTTTTTATCAATTGAACACTTCTGGAATTGAATACGGAGGAGGTGTTACCTCAGTCGCTGAAGTCTTCAATGCGCCAGATGTGATTTCAGATGACAATTGTGGGTCAGCTCTCCCAGTAGAACTCATTAATTTCAGTGCGCGTAGGTCAGGTCGCTTCGTCGACTTAAATTGGGAAACTGTCACGGAGAACAATAATGCCTATTTCGAAATTCAACGTTCATTGGATGGTCTTGACTTTGTTTCTCTTGGAAAAGTAAATGGCGCAGGAACTTCACTGGAGTTGGTTAACTACTCATTTGAGGATCTTGATCCATACAATGGAACTTCATTTTACCGAATTAAGCAGGTTGACTTTGACGGCATTTCAAGCTATTCAGAAGTGAGGTCAGTAGAATTTGAAGGAGCGTTGCACATTTTTCCAAACCCAACTTCAGGAAAGCTTTTCGTTTATGGCCAACCAAACGATCTGTCTTCACTTCAAATTGTTGACTTACTTGGAAAGGATAAATCGGAACTAATCGAGACCGCAGACTTTAGGGCAGGATCTGTTTGCATTGATTTCTCAGATCTATCTCCAGGAATCTATCTTCTTAAAACGAAAAGAGAGACCTACAAGATTCGAAAGCAATGAGATTACTTGTTTGTTGAATCAGCAAGAAAAGCGAAACCTTAAACGGTTAACTTCGTTAAACTAAAAACTATGAAACTTTCGATTTTAGCTGTTTTAGCATCGTTCACTTCTTTCTTAACTTTTGGAGGTGTTGAAATGGTTTCCTTCTATTTTGAGGATGACAATTCAAGTCCAACTGGTTATACAACTTGCAAACTGGATCAACTGAATCAGTTGATGTCTACACATCATGTTCAAATAATAGAAATCAATGCTTTTGCTGATCTAGAAGGGTCCAACGAAGCAAATAAGAAGCTTGCCAATGACCGTGCAAATTTTATCATTGATTTCTTCAAATTGCATGACGAGGATATTGAGGTCAGAATTCATGGCAAGCGAAAGGTTCCCGTGAACTTTCGTCCTTATAGTTGGCAACGGGTGGATATTTATTACTTTCTCGGAGAGGAGCTTGATCCAATAACTTCAGTAAAAGTTGAAGCTGAAGAAACGTGGCCTGAACAAATTGTTGCAGAAGTCAAAACTCCAAAAGTTCCTGAGGCCGAAAAAATCACAGAAAATGTTCCCGTCGTCTTGGCAATTGCTTTCAAAGGAGGAACAAATAAAATACAGAAAGGCTCACAGCCACGACTCGAACAATTGTACAATACACTCGCTGCTTACCCAGAATTGAACGTCCACATTCGAGGGCATGTTTGCTGTGGTAACAATAAGTTAATTAGTCGAAAGCGTGCAAAAGTCGTCTTCAAATACATGCGTAATAAAGGTATTGATAAGAAAAGACTGAGTTTTAAAGGATATAGCAATTACTTTCCTTTGGTCTATCCCGAAAAAACAGCAGAAGACCGCTCAACAAACAGACGTGTTGATGTTATTTTTAGCAGGAAACAGGACTAACTTTTCAGATAGACTTCACCATTTGCCTGGCGCCGTAGTAGACATTTATTATTTTTAAGATTAAATAGACCGCTATGAAATTCTCAATCATTCTGCTCCTTTGTTCGCTTGGATATTCTCTTCACGCTCAAAAAAATCTCCACGTGAAGAAGACCACGACCAAACGTGTTGATTCCCAATCAATGGTTGCTCAAATGATTTCAATTGACTCGCTTGATCAAAATGGCAACGTGTTAAGCTGGACAACAAGTGGTCTAGAAGGTCGCAACCGTGATTATCGTTGGTATGTATTGGATGAGAAAGGAAATTGGACGCGTTATGTGAAAAGTGGGCCTCGGGAATTGGGTCGACGCGAATTTACATACGCCGATAACGACTCCATTTTAAAGGTTGTTGAATCGGGTTCCTTTAAAAAAACCAAAACGTATACCTATGACGAGAATTGGAAGATTCAGGAAGAAAGAATCAACCATCGTTTTTACGGTGTCGAAGAAACTGTTGTGTACACGTATAACAAAGACGGACAATTGATAAGCGCTATTGGTAAATACACAAATGATAAGGGAGAAAACAAAAGTGGCTCTCATTGGAAATACACCTACAAAAATGGAAAGCTCTTAACGTACGAATACCGTAGACCACATTTCAAAAATGACGATTATGATCTTCTCAAAAGAGCGTTTCAATACGGTTCAAATGGAGAAATTGCACATGAAACTGCCAGCGCTACAATCTACATGTCAGGAATGGATCCATTTGTAATGGAATCGGAAATTAAGTATTTGTACAATAAAAATGGTGAACTGATAAAAACCGAACATTATAAAAAAGGGGTTTTTGATCACATTAAAGAATTCAGCTACGTATATTACGAATAGGTAATTCTACTCAATTAACCCACGTATTAATACCCGTTTTCAAGTCCAAATGTGGGGTCTGCCTTTTTTGATCGTACATTCGTTAGACAATATTTACATCCATGTACACAATTCCTGAACTCCCGACATCAATTGACGGTGTTATTACCCAACTCGAAGAGATCATTCTTTGGTCTGAGAAAAATCGTAGCCGAATGGGTTATTTTGCGGCATTATATAAACGCGTTACTGTCAACGTAAAAGAAAAGATTGAGGCTGGTTATTTTGATGATAATCAGCGCATGGAACGTTTGGATGTTGTTTTTGCAAACCGCTACTTAAAAGCTTTCTACGACTTTCAAGAAGGGAAGCCATGCAGTGCATCTTGGGAGCTCGCATTCAAAGCCACAAAAAAATGGAAGCCACTTGTCCTTCAACACCTGTTTGGGGGGATGAACGCGCACATAGGTCTGGATCTTGGCATTGCCGCAGCGACGGTTCAACCAACGAATATTGAGTCTTTGAAAGGTGATTTTGATAAAATTAATGAGGTGCTTGCCTCGTTGGTTGAGGAGGTGCAAAACGAGCTCGCCGATATTTGGCCACTGCTTAGACCCATTGATGCAATTGCTGGAAAATTGGATGAGGAAATCGCCAATTTCGCGATGGGCATTGCACGTGATGCTGCGTGGGAAGTTGCCCTTGCCTATAGTCAATTGAACACGCCTGAAAGGCAACAAGAATACATTGTTGAACGCGACAAAAAAGTGGCTGCTTTTGGCATAAAAATCTACAAACCAGGTTGGATTCTACGCGCTCTTCTTTTTCTGTTTAGGCTCGGTGAACTTGGTAACGTTCGCAGCAAAATTGGCAAACTGAATCGCGAAACTTAATTGCTCGCGAATACTTCTTATCTCCCGTTTGGCACAGCCGTCCTGAAATTATATCTTTGAGAGATGGTCAAGTTCTTCCCACTCTTCTTTCTTTTGTTTCTTGCTGTATCTTGTTCAAAAAAGGCTGTTTTTGAAGACAAATTGTACGCTGCCATGCAGGAAAGATATTCAACAGGCAAGATCTCCCTTGACCAAATTCTTGACAGTCTTGAAAATCAAATGATTGAAGAAGGAATCCTCTCTGGGAAAGATGGTCGGTCAAAAATAAGCTATTACGAGAAAATTGTAGAAACAGGTATTGTTCCTTCCTTTGAAAATTTTGCAATTGTTGAGCGACTAGTTGTCCCTGCCATGTACCTTGAAATAACGATGAATTGCATCGACTCCTTGAAATTGGCCGATCCTGATTCTTTTAATTCCAGTACTTATTCTGAACTTTCCGACAGACTCAATAATCGGTTTTCTGCTGCAGGAGACATATCTCCAGCGACCGTTTCGAAAGAGATCATTGACGTGCTCAACGATGCCGATTTTGATCACCCCTTTTACCGAGCGTACATGCTGTTGACCAGTGCCATTACCATGGAAAAAGACACCGCATACATCCGAGAACTTCCTAAGAGAATATCTCCCGAAGAACCTGCTGAACTAGAATGTGGAATGACTGTTTCACTATCGGCAGAAGGTCTTGTTGTCGTTGGCGGGAAAACCATGAGTGTAGATGATTTCAATTCTGTATTCAACGGGTTTGTATCGAAAAACCAGCCGCCCATTCGAGTTTGCGTAGATGCCAATCGACAAACTAAATATGAAATGTTCGCAAAGGTAATGGACATCATTTATACCGCTCACAGCAAAGCAATGGATAAAAGTGCCCACCAAAGATTTGGCAAAAGTTTGGAAACTTTGAACAAAGAAGAGCGCGCGGACATTGAGCGCATGCATCCATGGGAAATCATTGAAAAAACACATTAACTTCGCCCTATAAATTCGATCCTATGAACAAATTTCTCGTTGCCCTTTTTGCATTCACGGCTACACTATCGACACAAGCTCAAGATTACAACAAACGCCTTAAAGGTGTAGACAAAGAACTCAACGGACTTTTAGAAACATGCAAAGCAGCAGGCTTTGCCGTTGCGGTTGTAAAAAATGATCAAGTTCTATATGCTAAAGGGTTTGGTTATCGCGATTATGAGAATAAAATTCCAGCTGATGAAAACACACTTTTCGGCATTGGTTCATGCACGAAAGCTTTCACGGCATCAGTTCTTGGATTACTGCGAGAAGAAGGAGAACTCTCATTTGAAGACCGTCCCGCGGATTACATTCCAGGGTTTAAGTTCTATAATGACGAAATGAATCAATTGATCACAATTAAGGACATGATGTGCCACCGAACAGGATTGCCTCGCCATGATTGGTCGTGGTATTTTTTTCCGACTGATTCAAGAGATTCTTTGTTAAAGCGTGTGGAATATCAAGAACCCTTTACAGGTGTTCGGCGACGCTGGTACTACAACAATTTCATGTACCTCGCACAAGGTGTTATTGCAGAAAAAATTACGGGTAAGAGCTGGGAGGAAAATATTGAAGAGCGCTTCTTCGCACCACTGGGTATGGAGCGATCAAACGTCTCAATAGCAGAATTGCTGGCTGCCGAAAATGCTTCGCTTGGCTACACCGTTGACAGTGACAATAAGATTAAGAAAGAGGAATACTACCGAGTTGCAGGAATGGCTCCTGCGGGCAGTATTAACAGCAGCGTAACAGATATGGCAAAATGGCTCTCTGTCTGGATCAACAATGGCAAACATAAAGGCGAAGCTTTTCTTCCGGAGTATTATGTACAAGAGGCCACAGGTTCTCAAATGATTATCAGTTCTTCTGGTCCCGAATCAAAACACCCCGATTTACACTTCGGCACGTACGGGTTTGGGTGGATGATGTCTTCCTACAAAGGGCACTACCGTGTTGAACACGGTGGAAATATTGATGGCTTTTCGGCTAACGTTGCCTTCTTTCCTAGTGATAGCGTCGGAATTATTGTCTTAACAAACCAAACTGCGTCTTCTGTAACCTCACTGGCTAGAAACATGATTGCCGACCGCTTGTTAGGTGTAGAAAAATCAGATTGGATAGAAGAGTACATCGAGGGCCAGGCGAAAGTTGAAGAGGCAACGGAAGAAGTTGCAGCGAATGAAAAAGTAAAAAATAGAGTGCCTTCTGCTCATGAACTTCAAGATTTTATAGGTTCTTATGAAAATCTAGGCTACGGCGTGTTTGATGTTGTACTGCGAAACGATTCCTTATTTGCCGAGTTTCCAAATGAAACATTCTGGTTAAGGCATGATGGTTATGATATTTTTGAACCTTTTTGGGTTCATGAAACAGGTATTGATACTACAGAAACGGGGCCTACACGTATGAATTTTTCAACAGGTAATACGGGTGACATAAATGCTGTGAGTATGCTGATGGAAGAAACACTTGAGCCAATAGAGTTCAAGCACAAAGCTAAAGAGCTTGAGGTTAGCGAAAATGACTTGCAGAAATACACGGGAGCCTATGATTTAATGGGCACAGAAATAAAAGTTTATACTAAAGGGAATGTATTGTATGTTTTGGTTCCAGGACAACCAGAGTACGAATTACAGGCAACCGAGCCCAACAAGTTTATTTTAACCATTATCGAAGGTTATTCCGTTGAATTCATTGAAGAGGGTGAACAGATCAAAGAAATTATGTTCATCCAACCCAATGGAACATTTAAAGGTGACAAGAAATAAATTTTCATCCCTGTGTAACCTAGCCGACACAACATTCACCCGATTATCGTAATTTGCGGCATGAATCAGGAAGAGTTTGACAGAACACAGCATTGGGAAAACATCTACACCACGAAAGCGTTGGAAGATGTTAGTTGGTTTCAATCAACCCCTACCACCTCGCTGGAATTCATCCATAAATTCAACGTGCCTAAAAGCGCCAAGATTATTGATGTTGGAGGAGGAAATGGTTTTTTTGTTGACCACCTTCTGGACTTAGGTTATGAAAACATTACCGTTCTTGATATTTCTGAATCTGCCATTGAGCAAGCCAAAGAAAGATTGGGGGGCAAGGCGGATCGCGTAAACTGGATTATTTCCGACGCAAGTACCTTCACTCCAACAGAGCACTATGATTTCTGGCACGATCGTGCGGCTTTGCATTTTCTAACAGAGGTTTCGGAAATCAATCATTACGTGCAATCTGTTCGGAAAGGAGTTGCCGAAAAAGGTGTACTTGTCATTGGAACATTTTCGGAAAAGGGCCCCACGAAATGCAGCGGAATTGAAATAAAACAATACTCTGAAACTTCTATGGCGGAGCGGTTCAAAAAACATTTTGAAAAGGTAGAATGTCGCACTGTAGACCACACAACTCCTTCTGATACCGTTCAAAATTTTGTCTTTTGTAGCTTTCGTAAGAGCTAAATCTGAACTTTGCCCCATACGAAGGCCATATCAAAATAATTCCCCAACAACCTGTTACCTTCTCTGTTGTGATCATTCTACTCATAAGAAGCTCATACTTGAGCAGGTTTAAAGTTCTAGTTTAACCATTTAGTTAGAAAAGGGATGACGCAGGTTGTCCCTTTTTGTTTTCCTTTAGCGAGCTCTTTGGTTAAATGACCACGAAAACACAAATTATAGTATCTTAGTTACCAGCGATTTAATCCCCTATTAAATGAAACTTCTATTGACCATCTTGCTCCCTTTATTGCTCGTGCTCGGCTCATCTGCTGGTTACGCTCAAAGTAAAGAGATAGACATTGCAGGAACCTGGGGGCGTGATGACAGCAAGATTCGAACGATTGAATATGTGTCAGGAGGTATAAAAATGACCACTGAAGACGACGTATACTTTTACAAAAAAATTGGTGTGAACAAATACCAAATGGAGTGGACCCCTAGCATTTATGATGGTAATTATCGTTGGACAATGACCGTCATTGACGAAAATCTGTTCGAGAACCTCTACGAAAAAGACAACGGAAGCAAAGGATCTATTAGAGAGTACAGACGGTTTTTAGCTTAATATTAGAACATGACAATCGAGCTTCTTTCGTTGGTTTTATTCGCCTTTCCACTGATTATCTTTTTGGATTATCATCGTCGAGACAATATCTATAAATCTCTTTTCTTCTTGTGGGGTTTCTACTCAACGTACTTCTCTATCTTTCTGCTCGTTGAACTAATCCGCTTCGATATTCTTTACCATTTGTCTTCCCCTTGCTTTTCTTCATCTCTTGGATAAAACCACGGAAGCCTAACAAAAAACTGGATGACATTTTGGATCAATAAAAAAGGGTTCTTACCATTTCTGGAAGAACCCTCTCTTTTAATGCTTTGTTGTCTATTTAAGACCTATTTGCTTAGTCATTCCCTTTGACAAACCATCTTTGTGCAAACCAATCATAATGGTCTTCCAGTTGAAATAACTCTCTGAAACATACAGGTAGCCTTCTGGATAATTCCCTGTTCCCCAAGAATTCTTCACTAAGAAATACTTCGTACCGTTCTGATCTTTGTACATTCCAACGATGTGCATTAGGTGATCATCCGTCGTTGTCTTGTTGTCGTAACCCTCCTGACGAAATTCAGGTGTCACTTTCACTTCATCAACAGGTGTTTTAAAGGCATTTGATGTCTTGTCAGCGCCACCATCAGAGAAGTTCTTGTTGTCTTTTCCAGAAGAAGAAATTGTTGACTTATCTTCTGGGTTTATTGCCAAACCATTGCTGAAGCTAAATCCTTTTTCAGATACATCTGCTGTCCAGAGTACTGAGTATCCTTGCTTCAATGCATACTCGCAAACTCCCGCCAAATCATCTAAAGGAATATTGTAACTAGCTCCCCAAGCCCAGTTATCAGGAATTGCGATGAAACATTCCTTATTCATCTCATGGTGTGTAAAAGATGTCAACGACAAATAATTGTCCATATCCAACCCGATAGATTTCGCATAAGACATCGGTGAATATTTCTTCCCGTCAAGTTCAAACTCTGTAATGTCCTCACCGAAATAAGCATCCAAAATTCCATTGAGCGCATTCTTCCACGCTGGCGTTAACTTAGTAAAACCATCCCCTTTTAGGTGCTTTAGTAGACCTTGAACAGCACCATTCAATACGCTGAACATTTCACTGTGGTCGTGCGTCTCTGACCCGTAGTTTAAGCCTTCATATACTTCCAAAGGAACGATTCCATATTTTTTAATCACCGAAGGGATGTCATGAAATTCACCACCTTCCGAAAAGTTTGTTTTTCCATCCATTCGAATGTACTTCTCAGCCTTCAATTCATAGGCCTTTCTGGCAATGTACATCTCCGAGAGTAAATCTGGGTTTTCGATTCCCATGCGCATCAATTCCGACTCAAAAAAGGACAATGAAGAAAAGCTCCAGCAAGTTCCCGTCCATCCCTGGCTTTGAACTGGTGTAGCATCTAAATGGGCCATCTTTGTGAATTTGTACTCACTGTCTTTCGCATTCGACGAAGGTTCCGTGTAGCCGAATTGACCAAAGCTCAAGGCTGTAATTCCACAAAAAATTGCTGTGATGAATGTTCTATTTCTCATTGTAACCTGATTTGTTTCCTCAAATATACGAATAGAGTGCCCGATACGAAGAGTTTTTTGACGAGCGGTCATCAGCACTATTTAAGTGTCCAGCCTGTATATCCTAGATTGTTTGCGGTCACTTTCACCTTGGCAAATGCCTCTAATGAAATTGCAGTACCAGCCGATACGCGGTGCAATCCATTGTGATAGTCCACAATTTTCGCTTCCATTCCTTCAGCCTTTAATTTGGCTACAAGGTTGGTTGCATTCGATTTATCCCCAAAGCATCCAACAACATAGTGCATTGCATTTGCCTCGAAAGTCTCATCGTTTACTGGCTCTTCTGAAACGTGCTCATCAGTCGGAGCTGCTTCTTCACCTTCAAGCGCAACAGAAACATTCACGGTCTCATCATACGCATATGTGTAGGCATCGTGACCTGGCTCCAATTCTTCTATCTGCTCCTCCAACGTTGCTTCAGATTCCTCATCTACTGAGATTTCATCTAGATCCACCATTTCATATGAGCCATCCGCTTGAGTATGAAATGGATTAAAATCGTTGATTGAAATTACACCTGACTCTAATACATCCGTTTTCATTGGAATCCATATCGAGTAAAACGCAATTGGCAAAATACACGCCGCTGCTACATACCTCCAGATTCTTCGCTTCTCAGGATGTGCAATTACTGGTGCTCCTGTTGTTTCTTTCTCCAAAGGCTCTTCTACAACGGCAAGAACAACTGGCTGTTTATCAATCGTTTTTTCTTTCTCAATAGAAATTGCTGGAACTTTTTCAACGGGATCAATTTGATGTAAACGTTCGACGATCTTCACATCTTCTTCTGTGAGGAAATGTACTTGTCCCAAGCCGAATGATTCCAATAATAGATTGAAGAATCGATCCTGCTCAAAACACAAGTTTTTCTCCGCATCAAAGAAAAGATATCCGATTCGATCTAGCTCTATTCGGCTGCCTGAAGACAATATTTTTTGCCATTCACTAACCTTTGCTTGTACTTTCTGAGTCGCCTCTTCGTATGAAAGTCCATTTGACTGCGAAAACTCGCTGATTAAAAGGCCGTCGTTATTGATCAGTTGTTTATTGAACAACAATGACTTACTCGGTGGAAACATCTTTCCAGAACTGTAGTCAATTTTTGCGGAAACCTGCTTCGCAACGAATCCTCCAAAAGAAGGAACGATCACGCAATTGTGCCGCAGCAAAAGGTCTCCGAGAAGTTGTTCTATTGATCTCATGTATCACAAAAATAACGAAAATGCCTCTATTTAGCTAGAGTGCCGCGAGTACTTTCTCTATGTCCTCTGGAACATCAATATTTGGCGTTTCAATCGTTGTGTCTACCACGCGAATTTTATAGCCATGATACATCCATCTTAGCTGTTCCAATGACTCAACTTTTTCCAGTATTGTCGGTTCTAAAGCTGTCAGTTTCAACAAGGTTTCTTTTCGATAGGCGTACACTCCAATGTGTCTATGAAAATCATACACATCAATGGCTTCGGTCTTTCCATTGTTCGCATTAGGAATGGGACTACGCGAAAAATAGAGGGCGTCTGCTTTTTTGTCGAGTACAATTTTGATCCTATTGGGGTTATTTAACTCTTCCGCGGTAGCTCCTTTAATTCCCAAAGTTGCAATCTCTACCTCTACGTCTTTGAAGGCCTCACACAATTGGTCTAATTGCCGATGGTCAACGAGAGGCTCATCGCCTTGAATATTAATGACAATGTCTGCCTCTACCTTTTCTGCAACTTCGCCACACCGATCCGTTCCTGTTGCATGGTTCTCAGATGTCATCATCACTTCTCCTCCGAAAGCATTTACCGCATCATAAATTCGTTGATCATCTGTTGCCACAATTATACGGTCGAACAATGCTGATTTTTGCACGCCTTCATAAACACGCTGAATCATTGATTTACCCTTCAGATCAATGAGTGGCTTCCCAGGAAACCGAGACGATTCATAACGAGAGGGGATTATTCCAATAATTTTCATCTAAAACTTTAACTGTAATTGTAAGATAAAGGTTCGGGGTGCTTGAACGTCACCTGGACGGGTCACATATTCCTTATTGAGCAAATTGCTTACAATGAATCCAACCCTGTAATGTTCTTTAAAATCATACCCGATTCGTGCATCAAAGACAAGACTTCCAGTATTGTTTACCTCTCGGTACTCCTTCAGTCCTGGCAAAATTTGGACAACGGTACCATCCGCAAGGGGAACCCCTTCTTCAAAAGTTTTGTCGATGTTTGCCATATAACTATTGTAACGTGCCGAAACTCCAATTCCTATGCCCTTCCACTTTACCTCAATATCCGCTTTCGCTAGATGGTTAAACCGATATTTCAACATTGTTGATCCAGAATCCGAAAATGTTGACGTGTACGCCGAATCTTGGTTCAGACTTACTGGCTTCATGTAGGTGTATCCAAGTAAAGAAGTTACTTCTACATCTCCGATTTTTCCTTGACTATTGAAGGAGAACTCTAACCCTGTAATTCGAGCCTTTTCAGCATTCTGTGCCTGAAAGCCAGCATAATTACCAATGTAATTCCATGCATCAGGGTTGATACTGATAAGCGTTACACTGTCTGGAATATACACCCCAAATGTAAACTCCATCATATTGTTGTACTGGTTGATGAATCCCGCAACATCCAACAGCCCTTTCCAGTTCTTTCCGATTTTCAACACTTGCTTAACACCTACTTCAGCAGCCCATCCTGTTTCTGGTCTTAGCTCTGCATTCGGGAAAATGTTTAAGGCTCCTACAGAAGTTGTTGTGTAGCGCTCTGCAACTGACGGATACCTAATTCCTTGCCCAAAAGAAGCCCTCAAGTGTGTATACTTGAACAGTTCGTAGTGAATCCCTAATCTTAAAATTGGATAGACTGGAAGCTTGGAAATCGTGCTGGTATCGTTACCAAAATAAAAGTCGGAATCACCGCGCATGTTATCCTGTTCAAAATATTCGAAACGCACTCCTCCCGTTATATCAAGTTTGTTCATTCTCTTTGCAAACTGCGTATAGAGAGCAAAATTATTTGAAAAATGGTCGCCAAACAGGTTTGAGGTTACATCCGTTCGAATTGCCGTCAATCCAGTAGTCAGTACCGTTCCTTGGTTCCATTTTCTTTGAAACTGGTAATCTCCGTATAGGATTCCCGATGTTGTCGACTGAGAAGCATTTGTTAGGTTGACTCTATCAACATAATAGTAACGTGCTTTTACGGAGTGCAAGTTGTTCTTTTTGTCATAGAATTTAACGTAAGGATCGACATTCATCGTAAGTCCTGTGTTAACTGTCAAGGTCGATGCTGGATCGTTTAAGTCTGCTCCTCCACTCGGCGTATAAGCAAACGTGTCGCTTCTCCAAATAATGAAGTTTCCTGTTTTTTGGTATTGAACATTGAATCCTATTCCAGCCTTCATTTTTTTAATCTTCTCTGGGCGAAAGAATAATGATCCTGTAACTCTACCGCGGTTTTCTATTTCTCCTTCCTTGTAGCCGTCATTTTTGAAGCCATTTACGGATATGGTGTATCCGAACTTCTTGTACATCTTTCCGTAAAAAACTTCGCCCTGATAGAACATCGGGTTTCGTGACCACCATTTTAATGTTGAACGTGATGGGTTGTCATAGATTCCCGACTGAATTTTTGCACGCAATTCACCTTTTGTACTTGGTTCTCGCTCAGAAAGTGAAATAATTCCATTCAAGGCACCACTCCCATATAGCACGGATGACGCTCCTTTTATTACCTCTATCTGGTTTGCACATTCTATTGGAATCGCATTAAACTTTGCATCTCCAGCATCTCCAGAAATGATTGGAATTCCATTCCATAATAATAGCACCCTACTCCCCGCTCCATAAGCAAAACCACTTCCTCCACGAATACTTACTTGTCCATCCATGGCGAACACACCTGGACTTTGGTCAACAGCCTCTTCAAGATCAACAAGACCTTTATTATCGAAAAGTTCAGGACGAATAATTTCCATAGAAATTGCTACATCCTCAATATCTTGATCTCTTCTACCGGCAGTTACTACGACTGTTTTTATCAATTGCACTGGTTCAAAAAGCCGAATTGTATAGTTCCCAGGCCCCTCAACAACGAGTGTGTCATTCATAAATGTCTGCGCTGAAATAATCAAGGTACTTGGGAATGACTTCGGTGAAATAGTAAACCTTCCATCTATATCACTAAGTGCTTTCTCCCCTGTAGAAGCAATGATCTTTGCCCCATATACTGGCTCTTTTGAGCTCTTCTCTAGGATCGTTCCCGTCACCTGCGAAATGCCTAAAAAAGGAAGGAAGATAATAAGTAATAGCAAGTTTTTCATTCAGGTATTTTTCGTTATTCAAGTAGCCTAAAATACCAATTATTTTGGATTAGAGCTATCCATCATATTAAATCAATCCGTCCAAAATTATCCGTATAGTTCGAATGGAATCCAAGGCACTTTTGATTGAATCTAGACCATAAGCCTTGGCGCAGAAAGTACGATTTTCAATAAAACAGCGTTTTAATAGCTAAGAACTATTAGGTAATCATGAAAAAAACTCTCCAACTCTTTTTCATTTTATTCTTCTTCTCAACACTAGGTTATGGTCAATCTATGGGCTCTTGGGATAAGAAAAAACCCTTTCTGAAGGTAAAGATTAGAAAGACGGGGCCTTATTTTGGACTCCAACGAGGAAATTACCTCATCGCTGAGGCTGGTGTGGAGCACCTTTGGAAAAAGGTTGAGCTAAGAGATGCAATTAACCATGCCCTTAACGCTGGATTCAACTATAACTTCAAGCACAACATTCTTGGTTACGATATGGGCTATTGGGTAAAACCTCATCGAATTGCTTTAACCTATGGTGTCAACCTTGTTTTTAGAACAAACTTTGACACACACCTTATTGGCGTGGCCCCAGTCGTAGGATTCAAGTTTTGGATGCTTCATCTGCAAACTGGTTATCATTTTTTACCGAAACGTCCCGAAAGAGATTTTGAAACAAACACTTTTTTCATTTCCCTGCGCATTGGATTGGCCAACGAGCGAAAAGTAGACTGGAGTCTGGGCAAAAAGAGTGGTAAATTCAAAATATAATCGTCGCCGAAAAGACTGTCAAAAGCACTTTAAACATCCCAATATTTTTTGTAAATTAATATGTCACGTATAAAAAGTGGCAATTTTGAACTACACCTACCTACACTACCAAATTGGGCTGACCTTGCTCTATCGCATTGGTCCTATAAAGGCTAAAGCGCTTTTGCGTTCAGTCAATTCCATAGAAGACCTATTTCTGTTGAGCCCTTCAGAACTTGAAAAAATATCTGGTTTCAAGGCTTCCTTCATCAAAGAATCACAACGTGCTGAAGCACTATTAAAATCTGTTGAGGTTGTCAACCACCTGCAGCGCAATCAAATTTATCCGCTGTTTTATGATGACCCGAACTACCCACGTCGTTTGAAAAATTGCATTGATGCTCCACTTATGCTTTATCAAAAAGGGAGCGTTTCTTTAAACCCATCAAAAATTGTAGCAATTGTCGGAACCCGTGCAGCAACATCGTATGGAAAGCAGATTTGTGAAAATTTGATTCAGTCTTTTTCAGGATCAGATATAACGGTGGTCAGTGGACTAGCTCTGGGGATTGACGCACATGCGCACAGACTCTGTCTTGAACATAATGTTCCAACAATTGGCGTTCTTGGACATGGTCTCGATCGTATTTATCCAGCTCAAAATCGTTCTCTTGCCAACAAAATGCTAAACGATGGAGGCTTAATTACTGAATTTATACCTGGCACCGACCCTGACCGTGAAAATTTCCCGAAACGCAACAGAATCGTCGCAGGAATCAGTGATGCAACAATTGTGATAGAAAGTAAAACGAAGGGAGGTTCGCTTATAACAGCTCATCTTGCTAACGACTACAACCGGGATGTGTTCGCTTTTCCTGGCAATGTAAACACCGAAAGTTCACAGGGGTGTAATCGCCTTATAGCGAATCAAAAAGCTCATCTGATTCAAAATCCACAGGACTTTTTAACGCTAATGAATTGGACCGAATCAAGCCCAAAAAAACCCGTACAGCGTATCTTGTTTCCGAAACTAAACACGAAACAAAAATCCATCGTTGAGATTATCTCGAAAAGTGCAGGTGTGCAAATTGATGTGATCTCCATCAAAACAAATCTTCCCATCACTCTTCTCAATACTGAATTATTTCATTTGGAAATGGAGGGCGTCATTCGCAGTTTACCTGGTAAAACATATTCACTTGCATAAAAAAAGGGCCTCCAAAATGGAAGCCCTTTCTCAATATAAATGTTGTTTGTTCTATTATCTACGGATGTTGTAATCAAAGAATCGTCTGTTGTCAATCACGTCAGCCAATTTCGTTAATCCTGTAACCGCTGATGTTTGAATGTTGTCAACCAACCCCTTTTCTAAAGCTGCTCTTTCAACATCATAATTTGCGGCTGCTGGAGCCTTTGTTGTCTTTTCTATTTGCACAACGAATACTCCTGTATTTCCTTGAATTGGCAATGATCGCTCTCCGTCTGCCAATCCTGAGAACACTGCTCCAACAACTTCAGGTTCAAATCCTGCACCTGTAATTTGTGGATTTGCAAAAGTTACGTCTGCTTTTTGTTTCTTCAAACCAAATTTGGTTTCCAAATCATTCAGTGATTTTCCTTTCACCAATTCTGCCTTCAAGCTCTTCGCTTTATAATCACGAATGTAATCGCCTTCAATTGCTGGCTTAACATCTTCGAAATTCGTTTCACCTTTCTCCTTAATAGACGAAAGAATCGCCACGATGTATCGATTTCCCTCCTTAATCGGAGATCCTATCAAATCACCAACCTTAGCTCCTTCACTAAAAGCTAACTCAAGAATCTTGTCTTCTGTAATTTGTGACTTGAAGCCATAAACTACAGGGTTGTTTTCTTCAATTGTAGTCGCTCTTGAAAAATGTCCCGCTTGACTTACAATCGTGTCGAATAAAACAACACGCGCTTCTCCTGATTCTTTTAGTGCAAGCTCATCATTCAACTTATAGATAAGGTTGTCAACTTCCATTTCCTTGTCTTCAACGGTAGTCGTACTTGCCTTTAGTGTTTTTTGAATTACTGCCAATACTGGAAATCTAACTGGCTTTCTTTCCAACACTTCCATGATGTGGAATCCATAATCTGTTTGAACGTATCCAATTTTCCCGATAGGCTCATCAGTAGCATACTTGCTAAACTCAGGAACCATTTCATAATCCATGAAATCTTCATACTTCCCACCTGTTTCCTTCGATCCTGGATCGTCACTAAAGTTCGTCACGTACTCCTCAAAATTATCAGAAGTCAACAATGGTAAAATAGAATCTGTCTTTCTTTTTGCCTTTGCAACGGCAGCATCATCACCTTTTTGTGCAGCGATTAGAATATGTCGTGCAGTCAATAGGTTCTCATTGAAATCCAAAATTTTCGCCACCCGCATATTTCCATTGTCCTCATAAGGACCAACGAGGTCTCCAACAGATGCTTTTGCGAAAACTGAATCCATAAATACTGGATACGTAACGCCTTGTCTAGCCTTTTCATCCGTTTCTGGTCTAAAAGTCAACATGTGTGTACTTGAATAGGCCTTGAAATCACTGTTGGCTAAAACAAATGTTGAATCATTCTTAGTCTCAGCAAATCGAGCTTTCAAATCATTCATCTCTTTATTGAAATCTATTGAATCTTGCTTAGAAGGATCAATTGTTATGTCAAAGAATTTTACTTCTCGTGCAGAAACTTTGTTCTGATATTTTTTCTCACCCTTGTGCTTCTCAAAGTACGCCTTCAATTTTTCATCCGTCACAGGAACGTCTTCATCCTTAATTTCAGCATATCTTTTGAAAATAAACGAGATACTCTTCACTTCCTTTTGAGCTACGTAATCGTTTTTCGCTTCAAGTTTTGTAACGTACAACCCCTGACTTAAAACATCTAAATACTTCTCTTGTCTTCTTCGGTTTGTAAAGTACTCTTTGTTCGTTTCCCAACGCTGAACTTCATTTGGATCCTCAGAAGTCTCCATTTGCTCAATCGTAGATTGCAACAACTTCTCATTGAACTCGCCAGTTAACGAGTCTAAGAATTGACTTTTAATTTCTGGAAGAACCTCAAATCCACTCTTTCCATAAAGGTATGCATCAAATTCTGCTGGGCTCACCTCTATTCCTAGCGCTGCAAACTCCTTTTCTAGAATTAGTTTCTCTACAAATTGCTTCCATACCACAGCTTTATCAACTGGTTGATGTGGTGGTCGAGGCTGTCCTTGTTGGTCTGCCTGCTGGTCAGACTGAAGATCTGCATTGTCCTGAGCAATCTTAACTTCTCTGTTAAACGCATCCATGTCAACCATCTCGCCGTACACTGTACCATATCCATACTGGTAATCTATCGACCCTGCGCCTTTGTTATAATCACCTAAAATAAAGGCGATCAAAGCTCCACCGATGATTACAAGTATCAACCAAGACTTTTCCCGAATTTTCCCAATTATTGCCATGCTTTCTTTTCTAAATAAGTCTGCGAATATAGTTAGATCAAACGACTATTGAAAATAAATATGGTAGAAGATTCAGGCCTTTGGACAAAAAGAAAAAGCCGTCCAAAAAAATTGAACGGCTTTTCATTCTGGTTTACGTTTTATTTTCCTCCCTTTTTCTTTCCTGATTCCTCTTCTTCTCCTTCTTTGGGTTTGGTGTTTTTCGGTTTAACGCCCGGCTTTCCTTTATCATCTTCACCACTCTTCTCCCCGCCTTCACCACCTTCATCTCCAGGGGGCACTACTGGATCAGGATCAGAGCCTCCTCCAGTCACCGTTCCTCCAGTTCCACCCGTTCCTGAACCACCAATTCCAATTCCCGTTCCTGAACCTGGGTCTTCTTGAGAATTCGCTTCAGCGCGGGTAATGGTAAGCAATTTTTGTACCTGCCCACAGTCCGTAACCGCTTTCAACTTGACATCGTTTACTCCAACATTTACATTAACTGTCTTTTGGAATAGACCCGTCGCAACATTTAAGGTTCCTCCGGTAACGACAACCCCATTAACCCGCAGACTAACCTGATTGGCTGATGTGACATTCATAATTGTCGCCTGAATTGTTGTAGTTGCAGTTGTTACGTTCAGTGGTGACTGAGTGATCAGTACCATTGTTGGTGCAAGACAAGGGGAGTGCTTAACTATGAATGTTTTTGACGCCTCGCCACAATCTGTTGTTACCTTCACCACAACCGTACTAATTGCGTCATGAACAACAATGTTATGCTCATAGATTCCTGTTCCACTATTAAATGTTCCACCTGTCACAACCGAACCATTTATTGTAAGACTAATCTGGCTGGCTGAACTTGCATTCTGCACAGATGCTTTTACCAAATATGTTCCCATTGGGGATTCAACAGATGATGTCGTCGGTGCAATCATCGTAAGCGTCGGTGCAACACAAGGTTGATAGTTTACCGTCACAGAAGCAAATGATTGACCGCAATCTGTTTTACCAATAACATTGATTTTGTTGGATCCAGTACCTAGGTTCACCGTTTGCTGGAACATGTTAGTCCCACTGTTATACGTTCCGCCAGCTACCAACTTCCCGTTTAGCATTAACTTAATTTCACTCGCCTGCTGAACATTAAGCACTTTCGCCTTAATTAATATGCTTGACTGATCCGTCGTAATCTTACGTCCCGTTGGCGAAACAATCGTAACGGCTGGAACCAAACAAGGTGTAAAGTTTATCACGAATGTTTCTGTCTTCGACCCACAATCGTTCGAAGCAGTAATCGTTATTGTGTTTGCACCTTGATTCAGTGTGATGCTCTTCTCAAAGAGATGCGAACTGTTGTTCAACGTACCTCCTCCTATTGTCAATCCATTCACTTTTAATTGAACCTGATTAACTGAAGCAACATTTGAAATTGTTGCCTTCACAGTGTATGATGCATTGTCCACATTTGTTGAAGAACCGCTTGGTGCAATCATAGAAATTGCTGCCTCAACACACGGTCTATAAGTCGCCGTTACAGACGCCTGATCAGTTCCGCATGCATTCGTTCCCTTCACAACAATCGAATTTGAACCTTGAACAAGGTTGACTGTTTTAGTAAACATTTTTGTCGCTGCATTATACGTTCCTCCTGTTATTGTAAGTCCATTAAGCGTCAGCTGTATTTGACTTGCAGAGCTTACGTTCGTAACTCTTGCCTGAACGACCATTGATGTGTTCGCAACGATTGTTGGTGATGCAGGAGATGTCATCGTTACGTTTGGAGCTACACATGGTGTGTAAGTGATCGTATAAATCAATTCTTCCGAAGAACAATCATTTGTTGCAACGACCTTTATCGTATTCGATCCTTGTCTTAAGGTTAACGATTTTTGGAAAATATTGGTCCCAGTGCTATACGTTCCTCCAAGTATTGAAACCCCATTAAGGAAAAGCTTAATTTGACTCGCAGAACTCACATTGGAAACCATTGTTTTTAGTGTGAATGCATTGCTTTCAACTGACGACACTTGCGTTGACGGTTGTACCATTATTAACTGAGGACCAACACACGGTCTCTTTGTAATTTTTGTCGTTTTGGTATCTGAACCACAAGCATTTGTTGCCTTTATCTCAACAGTGTTTTCACCTTCTCTCAAAGAAACAGTTTGCTCAAAAACCTTTGTTGTGGCATTGTATGTTCCTCCCATTCGGGCAATCCCATTTACTTTCATCTGCACCTGACTAGATGAAGACACACCTTGAATCAGTGCTTTTACAACTTGCGTCGACGTATTTACAGTGATGTTCGAACCTGCAGGTTGTGTAAATGATACCACAGGCTGAACGCATGGCGCATATTCAACCGTTAACACTTCTGTGTCGTTTCCACAATCATTGCTTGCTGCAATCTGCAAAGTGTTGGCTCCTGGATTCAGTGCAACCGAACTTTGGAAAGCCTTTGTCTGTAGATTATACGTGAAGCTTTTATTCACACCGTTCACTAAGAACTGTATGTTTTGCTTGCTCTGAACATTTCCAACCTCAGCACGGAAAGAATAAACTGGCTCTGACACTGTAATCGTTCCTGTTCCACTTGTCAATCTAACAAAAGGTGTTGCACAATTTGTGAAATTCACTTTTACCACTTTCTGGTCACTGCCACATGCATTTCTCGCAATTATACGAATCGTGTTCTCTCCTTCTCGCAGTGTAATTGTGCTGGAGAAGTTATTTGAAGAGTACACATAATTACTCGAGTTCATCCCATTTACTTGGTATTCAATATTGTCTGCATTTGTCACTATTGCGTTCACAACAAATGAGGCTTGATCAACTGAAATTGAATTGCTAGCGGGGTTGGTAAAGTTAACTACTGGCTTCACACAATCCACATAGTTAATGGTCACTTTTTCCTCGTCTGTTCCGCACGCATTGGATGCTTTAAGAACAATTTGGTTCGCTCCTGGTTGAAGCAAAATCTTGCTTTCAAATTTCCCACTTGAAACATCGTAAGTAAAGTTGGTAGACATACTTCCGTTTACCGAGAACTGAATATTATTGCGTCCAGCGATGTTTTTAATAATTGCTTCGAAGGTATAATCTGTTGCTTCAACTGTACTTGTTCGCTGGCTTGGCTTTCGAAGATTGATTTTTGGCTCTAGACAATCGGTCTCCGTGACGTCATTCGGAGTTACATCGGTTCCCGTTTTTTTCTTGCCAATGTTGAATTTCATTAACAGACCTGAATAGTGGTAGAGGTCATTTTCCATTCCCCACTTCGTTGAGTTTCCAGCGTAACCATCAAAGGTGTTTTTCAAGTAAAACATTGTTCTGTGCTCAAGTCCGATTGAAAACTTTGGACCAACTTGATACGCCAGACCAATCCCAACATTTGGAACAAAACTAATCGTATAGCCATCAATGTGACCATCCAACGGTGTATCATAAATATCATCCGAGAGCTGATTTAATTCCGCTTTTGAAATTCCATTCGCTGCGTACTGGTAGTATGAATTGTTCAAGGTGTCCAAGATATCCTGCGAATACAAATCTCCTTGTGATTGATTCCATGCGATGCCAGCTCCACCAAAGATGTATGGATCCCATCCTGTCTTCTCACGTAAACTATTTATGTGAAGAACAAATTCAAGACCCAACTCATGCGCCTCATTGTTAAAATTATTGATTGTATACCCAAGCGTATCGTACCGTTGAGCAACTTCTCCATCAGGATAATAGAGTGAATTTCCCGTTACGTTGGTTGTGTCGTAATCCTGTCCATACCAGTTACCACCCAAATACCGTAGTCTCAGGTCGAAACTTACTTTCTTCCCATAATTATAATTGAACGATCGGCCAAGAATCAATCCCCACCCAAGATGCGTCTTGTTCTTTACATCCGTTGTATGCCATGTACCACCAGCATTGATTCCAAAAAACCATTTTGAATCTCTATCGTAATCAAGCTTCTGCGCGAAGGATGTGCTTAGAAAAAATAAGCAAAATCCGAGAGTAGTCAGTTTTTTCATAAGTGAACTTTTTATGATTTATTCGTTCCGCAACTTCCATTATTGTGCCAAAGAGCAGGCTAGTCTGAGCAAATAGTGGAATACTATAAATTATAGATCGCCAAAATTATCTTAAATTTGTCTAAATTGCTAGAAAAACCAAGGGTTTTCGAATATTATGTGGCCTCCTGTTATTTTTTTGTTAACGCTGTTTTCCTCGCTAAGTTTTGCCTTTGGGCAAGAGCTTAACAACAACTGTGCTACCCCTCTTGAGCTCTGCCCGAGCGTCCTTTATTCGGCTAACAACCTTAGCGCAAATGTAACCTTTTGCCCTGGCTGCGAAGATGACTTTAATTTTTGTTTTGCGACAGACAACACGATTTGGTTTTCGTTTACGATGAATGCTGTAGGGGGAAACGTTCAGGTCGATTTCACAAATCTTATTTTTGAGGCTAATGCAGGACAGGACAATGAGCTTCAGTCCACAATAATCGAAACTGCAGTGCCCTGTAATGCTGGATCGTA
>CAJQJL010000034.1 GCA_905478665.1 uncultured Flavobacteriales bacterium | reverse complement strand
GTTATGCAAGGCAAAAAGGACTATCAAGAGCAACTATTCACTAGCTTTCAGCTAAGTAACCATGTTCCAAAGGACAACTTCTATCGTCGTCTATCAGAAGTTTTAGATTTACGATTTCTCTACAAACTCACTAAACCTTATTACGGAGATTGCGGCCAAAAGTCGATTGATCCGATCGTGTTCTATAAACTATGTTTGGTGGGCTATCTGGAAAACATCATAAGCGATCGTAAGCTGATCGATCATCGTTCGATGCGCATGGACATCCTGTTCTTCTTAGGGTACGAAATAGATGAACCCTTGCCATGGCATTCAACAATAAGCCGTACTCGTCAGTTGTCCCCTGAAGATTTGTTTGAAAAAGTGTTCACCGAGGTCTTGAAATTTGTAGCAAAAACGGCACAAAGTAAGACTGAGGAAGTGAAAGCTACTTTGTCTTCAATAGTTGACCAAATAATAGCTCGAGAAACACGATTTGAAACACTCAGTTTTTAACTAAAAGGAACAGCACTGAAAAATGATCATGTCTTAGAAAGACTTAAATAGAGTCGTTTTTGTTTTAATTAAGGTGTTGTGCAACGGTTACCGATGTTATAAGCTCTACCAATCTACTTCGATAATAACATAAAGAACTTTTAAGAAAGTTGAACCATCAGCAAAAATAAAATCACGTTCAGTTTCGGTATCATCTATATAGTGTTTTACCATCGTGTATGATTCCATTTCTTGCAAACCTTCATTCTTAGTATTCTTTAGTAATTGAACTTTCCCTTTTTCTAGAAGATTACTCAA
Organism: uncultured Flavobacteriales bacterium; assembly: GCA_905478665.1. Taxonomy (GTDB): domain Bacteria; phylum Bacteroidota; class Bacteroidia; order Flavobacteriales_D; family Crocinitomicaceae; genus UBA4466. The sequence goes on along the minus strand of CAJQJL010000034.1, from coordinate 11,390 downwards.
AATAAATTTATAGCGGTCAAATACGGGGTAACCAATATTCTCAATTTGAAACGAAGAATAATGCGATAGGTAAATTGTATCCTGATTTAAAACAGATAATGTATCATAAATGAGTTTGTCCTTGAACAACTTTGTTTCGAACATGTGTCTTTTGCATTGTTTTATAAAAGGTTTAAAGTCAATGTAAACATGAAAGTTGGAATGGTCGTAAACTACAATCTTTTCAGCGCTAACACCCAAAGCTTCCATTTTTAGGGTGTCAAATCTCGCATTTGATTGTCCTGAAACAATTCCTGAGAATAATATAAATATTATCAATACTTTCATTTGTCCTTACTAATAGTACTTCAATTTTCTAAATTTATAGGAAGATGAATTTTCGCCATTCATAAAAGCTCTATATCGTGCAACACACATTTCATTTAAAGATGGTCTCAATAATTTAAAACCTCCGCAATAATCACAAGTATTCTGAGGCAGTAGATTGTAATTTTCATGTGCAATTCGTTTTTCTCTTCTGGATAGCGTTAGTTTAGGCATAAAAAACTCTAAAATGATTTCCGCAGAATCGACCGGACTTTCCCATTTTATACTAATTGTATCATATCCCTCTTTGATAATCGTCGTTGAATATTTAGTAAAAGGTTTTATATCAAATACTAAATTGGAATTGGAATTGGAATCGACTTTAATCTTTAATGTGTCATTTTCATCGATCATTATCAAGGTTAGACCCTCTAATTGGCTTCTATCGACTACATCTGTTATTTCAATAGTTAATTTGTTGGTGATATGTTCAGGCAACAATTCCTGTGAATGACAAACAAAACTAAAAACGATAGAGTATATAAGGTTGACGAATTTCATAAGTGCCTGCATTTATATTTAATAATTAACCAAATTCCATCGTTTTTTTTTAGAAATATCGCACCTCCAGAATAATCAGTTGTTTCAGAATACTTACCAAATGAGACAGCATAACCTGAATTATATCTTGTGATTTTCTGTTTCATTGATAATTTCGCATACAGATTGTTAATCATTTTTTCAGAATTGAAATGGTTCGTTTTGCTGCTGATTAAATCATAAGTATCATTGCTAGTGTGTGCTTTAATCCATATTGAATCTTTTGCAATTACTGCTTCTCTATATTCTGTAACGAATTCTGTAATTTCTTTTTTTGTCCCCTTATCTACTTTAGTTTGTCCAACTACATAGTTGATGGTTAGTATATTAATTATCAGAATGATTAATTTCATAGGGAAGCATTGAGTTTAAGTAAATTACTATTACCCTTTATTCGGAAATCCGTAAAAAAATGGGTTGACCTGGTCTATTGAATCATGAAATAATGTATCAAGCCACTGAACATCACTTTGAGCGAAAACATCTACAATGGATAAGAAACTAATTATGATAATAAGTGCTGCTTTCATTTAACCTATTTCTGATTTATTTTAATGGGTTTTGTACTTATTGCTTATAATGTTAATGTAAAAAGCGTTTTAATGCTTTTTTACATAGTGTTATGTACTATTCTTTTTAATCATTATTCCTTGGCATTATATGAACTTGCCAATCACTAGGTTCAAGCAATTTTTCATGCTCTAAGGATTTTTTTAACGCATATTCGAGTATTGCTTCATTGTCGTTGTAAATCCACTTTTTATCAGATGGACAATGAAAAACGCCATTTGTCAATTGGCTTATTACAGCGGAAGATAGAAATGCCAACCTGTAAGAAAGTGTATTGTGCGTTGACGATTTGAAAGTCAAGATCCATTTGCAATTCGAAAGGCGTGAATCTATTTCATGGTTTGAGTAATAAGCTGTTTCAGTTGTCTTATTGAACAATCTCTGGAAAATCGTTTTTTTCTGAAGACTTTCGATTTTATTTTGCAAATCGAACTCTTTTTTGAAGATGTCAATGGACGATATCAGATCTTTCCCGTTCAATTCTTCGTACTCATGGCCATACAGGTTTATTTTGAATCCTACATGTCCGTCTTCATTTTCAAACGAAAAGGGGGTGATTTCCGATTCCACACCTAACATACCCATAATTTCCAGCCAGCGAGGAATGATTTGATCATCAATATCAACTACATAAACATTAATCAAACCCATTTGATTTCTTGTATTTTGATCATACTTCTATTGTACATAACGTTTAGTATATGAAGCGTAGCATCCCGAAGGGTGCTATGATTTCATATACAGTGTTGTGCTTAGTTTTCATTCTTTTATTTCTTTATCGAGATTAAGTTCAGCATTAAAATTGTACTCTTCGTTTTCAGCAACTCCTTCGTGTTCAAAATCTACCAAGAGACTGCATTTAACTTTGTATTTATTGTCTCCAGTTTTCTGAAATTCCATTTCTTTTATGTCGCAAGGGTTATGAGCACTTCCAACGTAAATTGAAACCTCTATTTCATCCTCTGGATTTGATGATAGTTTGAGTCCCGCTAATTCAGTTGGATTTTTTAATTTGAGATTCAACCATTCCATTACAATCTCTGTTTCTAATGGCTGAGATTCATATTCTAACCCAGAATCAAATGGTTCTATGGGAATATAGATTCTATGGAAAAGAGTTTTCTTTAGTCCTATATTCTCATTTTCAAAATAATAGATTTCTATTTTCCCATTCTTAGCAGTCGTTTTCTTTTGTAGTTCTATTTTCTTCATCCAATCTCTTTTGTAATACTACTCACAACTTCAGTACGATATTCTTGTTTATCAATGTTCGAGTCAAAAGGGACAATTACCACATCTGCCCAAGCAACTTTTTCAGGGTCATTTACATAAGGAGATTCTTCAAGGATGAACCAAGAATCTCTTCCGTCCCAAATCAAGCGAAAACAGTGTTTATCAACTTCGTTTTTCCAAACAACGAATCTTGAACCAAATGCTTCTTTGTGGTATTCACTTTTAGTTAATGAATATCCCTTCTTTGTAAGAATTTCACTGAGGGACTCTTCCAGTAAGCTATTTGTCTTGGCTATGTTATCTAGTCTATTCATCAATTCTAAGTAACGTTTTTACATATGACTGATTATCAACACAACATAACCTTGTATATTCATGTATAAATATCTCCATTTTCTCGAATAAAAACGTTACCTCAAAAAATTATTTTCGATTGGGAAAAATGGAGAATTAAGCACAACGTTTTACGGCTATGCTTTCGTGCGTTTCTCGAATATAGGGAATTTACGGCATGAGGCGATGTTATAGGTGTTTAATCATCATTTTTTAGTTTTTCGAGTTCGAGATCGAAAGGAGTGTCATCAAGGTTTTCAATATTTCCATCGCTTTCACGAAGATAAATCAGATGTAGATTGCCATTTTCACCAAGGATATATTGCTGAATTCCACAAGATGAGTTTTTATTACAATTTTCGCCGCAAGCATAATGAACTTCTAATACATCATTCTCGACGTAATATTTCCCTTCTTGGTACACATACATGATACCAGTTCTTTTGTAAATGTTGTTCTCATTAAAGGTGATTACCGATGATTCAGAATAGTTGATGTCCGGTAATTCTACATGTTCCTTATAGGATTTTCCGATTAAATCACTTTCATTGAAATGTATCCCCTTTCGATTGCAGGAACTGAAAATGATTAACACAATTACAAAAAGAAACCTCATTTACTTTTTCTTTGATATATGGGCAATTCTTTCCTCGGGCAATTCCCGAATGCAGCATGCCCAATGCTTCATTACCTATAACGTTCCGGCGCTATACTATCGCGCCGTAAAATTCTAAGTTACAAATATAAGCGGGGTGGAGTATAGCGCCTGTTATATGTAGACGGTTATTCCATTCGATATACCTTTTCCGTAGTTCCATCAGAATAGATATAAATTAAAGTTGTATTGGGATTATCTTCGGATTTGCGACCCATTAAGTCTGTTATTTTAATAATTTGTTTGTTTTCAGATGTCAGCTCTTCAATACCAACAGAGCAAGCATTGGCACAATACGTACTAAAGGAGGTTTGTGCATCTATATCTGTCCAATTTGCAGTTGACCAGGTGACATTATCTACTTCAATACAATATAGATTTGGATTGTCTTGAGCATGGAAATCCCAAAAATTTACATTGTTTGTGTTTTTAACATTCAAGCAAGTAAGCTGATTATTCTGACACCACAATCTGTATAGTAGTTGATTTTGTGAAATATCTAATGAGGTAATATTGTTATTATGACAAATCAGGGCCTCTAGTCCTGTATTCATTAATAAATCAAGGCTTGACAGGAAGTTGTCAGAGCAATGTAATTCACCTAATAGAGCATTTTGAGACAGATCCAAACTTGTTAGTTGATTGTTGTGGCAAAGCAAAGAATAAAGTTGTGTATTTTGAGAAACATCAAGTGAGGAGATAGAATTAAAACCAAAATATAAATCTGTTAGGGAAGTATTTTGTGAAACGTCAATACTATTAACGTTGTTATTGTCAAAATCAAGATGTTCTAACATCAAATTTTGGGAAACATCAATTGAAGTCAAATTATTCTGTTCGCATTCTAAGTAAATCAATGAGGAAAACCCTTCTATTCCAGTTAGATCAGAGATATTTAAAGCGTTAATCCAAAGATAAGTTACGTTACTAATATTCGATGTGGTGACATAATTATCATTGAGAACACCATTCCCCATGCCATTGGCTTCAAGATAGGCTTCAAAATTATCATCAGGAACGTAAGTTTGTTGAGCGTAAGAAATAATTGGCATTAACAATAGCAAGAATAGGTATTTCATAATCAGTGTTTTGGTAAAAAAACTTAACTGACCAACTTCAAAAAATGAGCCAGGTCAACTATTACATATAACAAATGGATATAGTGCACTTGTGCACCATATCTATACTATAATTTTTCTCAATTCCACATTCGGAGTATTCAATCACGCTATGAAAATTCATATTAATCAAACTCGCGTATCATAAGCAATTTATGGCAACAATAAGCGAGGTAAGTCTTTCTAATAGAGTGTCATTATTTATCCCCCCTAACTCAACTCCACCGTAGTATCATGAATCACAACCGTCTCCCCTGGTCGTAACTTAGCGCGTCTTCTATATTCCCGCTCTCCTTCTCGCTTCACCAATCCTTCATCCACAATCATCTTGGCGTGACCACCCGTTTGTGCAATGCCCAAAGCTTTGATTAATTGAATCAATTCGATGTACTCCCCTTCAATCTTAAATTCTTCTCGGTTACTGCTCATTCTTGTAGTTTTTGTAGAGTTCATCTGCAGCTTGAAACGAAGACATTTCTCCGTTCGCCACTTTCTGCTCCAATGCTTTTAATTCTTTAATTCGATCGGCGTTCAGAAAGAAATCACCCAAAAGCAATTCCTTCAAGGTTTCTGACAACCATTTTTTATCCTGTTCATGGCGTTCGTGTTCCAACGACCCATTAATGGTCATTGCATTGTGAAAACGCATGATCACTTCGTATACGCGTTCTATGTTGGTTCCATCTACTGCACTGCATGTAAAGACTTCTGGAATCCAACCGTTATCGTTTGGTGGATACAAGTGCATGGCGTTCTTGTATTCTCTTGCCGCCAAATTTGCCCGTTTTACATTGTCTCCATCGGCTTTGGTGATTACCAATGCGTCCGCCATTTCCATAATCCCTTTCTTGATGCCCTGCAACTCATCTCCCGCTCCAGACAGCATCAACAGTAAAAAGAAATCAACCATGGACTTCACCACCGTCTCCGATTGACCAACGCCTACTGTCTCTATCAAAATGACATCGAACCCAGCGGCCTCGCACAAGAGAATGCTTTCGCGTGTCTTCCGTGCAACACCACCCAGCGTATCGCCTGCGGGTGAAGGTCGAATGAAAACATTCTCCATGGTAGAAAGCTCGTTCATGCGGGTTTTGTCGCCAAGGATACTTCCTCCAGAAACTGAACTTGAAGGATCGACAGCAAGTACTGCCACACGTTTGCCTTTATTGGCCAATTCGATTCCAAATGCTTCAATAAATGTACTCTTCCCTACTCCTGGAACACCTGTGATGCCGATGCGAATAGAGTTCCCACTAATCGGGATACATTTCTGAATAAGTCGATTTGCATCTTCACGGTCTTCGGGACGGTGGCTTTCTATGAGAGTAATTCCTGCACTTAACGCTGCGCGATCGCCTTGCTCTATTCCTGTAAACAGGTGCTCGGCATCCAACTCACCTCTTCGGGCGCGCTTCTTTTTTATCCAGTCGTCTACGTTTTCTTTCTTCATTTGGCAATTCTGAGCTAAAGATAAACAATCAATTTTTTACAGAGGAGCGCATTCACTTTGCTTCTGATCATTTTTTATATCTTTAGCCTAATCAGCACATTACTACATGAGACTACTACTCGTCCTACTTGTATTCATTTTTGGGAACCCCACAGATTCACTTGCCCTTGACCGATGGGAACAGAAAGCCGACTTTGGAAGCATTGGCAGACACCGTGGCATGGGAATCGGTATTGGAACCAAAGCCTATGCAGGAACAGGTCACCAGAACGGAACTGGTGTTGACACGTGGTATCCCGATTGGTGGGAGTACGACCCTGCAACAAACGCATGGACCCAAAAAACCGATTATCCGGGAAACAACGGCAATGGCGATCAGGATGTGGCGATCATTGCTACTTCGACTGTTGCGTATGCTGGAATGGGGCAACTGGATGGAAATGGTTTTTACAAGTACGATCCACAAACAAACTTATGGACGCAAGTCACAAGTCCACCAGCGGGTGCTAGCTTCAACAACCTCTTTCCGTTTACCATTGACGAAGTAGGGTACTTCCCAAGCTTATTTTCAACTTCTTTTTACAAGTACGATCCAGCACTGGATTTGTGGACGCAATTGGGCAACCTCCCCTTCTCGACGTTCTACGGGACTCCCTCATTTTCAATCAACGACAAAGGCTACATTAAGGACGGAGCCAACTTTTGGGAATACGACCCAACCACGGATGTATGGACCCCAAAAGCGCCCTTTCCTGGATTGTACCCCAACCGTCCTGCATCCATTGGTCAATACAACCACGGTTTTATCATTGGAGGATTTTCGGGCAATCCAAGTGTACTGCCTTGGGAATGGGGATCAGAGGTATGGCGCTATGATCCTGTAACGGATACTTGGTTGCAGATGGAAGAGTTTCCAGGAACTACCCGAAGATGGGCTGTCGCAATGAGTGTTGGCGATCGTGTATATTACGGACTCGGGACAAACGGCACCAATTTTAATGATTTCTGGGAATTCAACTCCATTGCAGAAACGAAAGAACAGAATGCCACAAGCGTTACGGCATATCCAACCTTGGCAGATGATCGTGTAAACTTCGCATCGGAAGAAGTCACCAACTTTGAAGTCGAAGTGGTGGATCTACTAGGAAACAAAGTCGCGCACTTAAAAGCCACAACTGGAAAAACACAATTGGACCGTGAGTTCCTAGCAGCTGGAACATACATTTACCGCATTCGCATCGAGGGTTCTGTTGTGCATTCAGACAGATTTATTTTTAAGTAATCACAACAGTACTTGTAAGGAACGCACGATACAATTGCAATTTACGCGCTTACAGTTGAATACTGTCCCCATTCTGTCGAATGATACATACATTCACTTGAATGATGCATGCAATCATATAAATGAAACGCGTAAACACTTGAATGCTCGTTACATGCACCTGAATTAAACATACAATCACTTGAATGATACTTGCAATCATATAAATGAAACGCGCAAATACTTGAATGTTATTTGAATGCCATTGAATATAAGACACCGTCACTTGAATTAAATCTACATTCAATTGAATGAATGACGCATTTCGCCCGCTTCGCACCGACATCAGTAGTTCCACGACAATGCCGAAAACCCCATTTCACAAGCGTTCTGAACGTTTGGAATACAAATTGTTACGCTTTCAATGAATTCAAAGTAACGTACCATGAAAACAATTCAAGTCTTATTTGTAGACGATCATCCGATAATGCGAAGTGCACTTACAAATGCATTTAATGAAACACGCGTAGCAGAAGGTCAGCAACCCATTTCGATTGTCGAGTCAGCAATGAATGGTAAAGAAGCCATTCAAGCTTGCGCACGAACTGCATTTGATGTTGTACTCATGGAATTAGATCTTCTAGATATGAATGGGTATACTGCTAGCGAAGAAATCTTGAAGAACAACCCCGCTCAAAAGATAATACTCATCGCTAAACCTATCACGGCAGAAAATATCCGCAGATCTTTGGATGTAGGTGCTTCTGGGCATATCTCACGCCACCATTCTTTTGAAATGCTCATAGAAGTTATTCATTCAGTTCACGCAGGCAAGAAGTTTTTCGAATCGGATGTTGTGTCCCGATTTATTGAGCCAGATATAACGGATGATACTGTTCTTAGTAGAAAAGAACTCCTGCTTTTAAAGTTGATCTGTGAAGGAAAAAATAGAAAGCAAATTGCCAAATTGATTCCAATCGCCCTAGGTACTGTCGACCGTTATAAATCGCGAATGCGCAAAAAGCTTGGCGTTGACACAGATATGGAAGTAGTCATTTACGCCATTCGTCATCATTTGGTGTAAATCTGCAACGTTTCCAGTTTGGACTAAATAGACAAATCTATGGGCTAAACCCTAAAGTTCAATCCATCCTTCATCACGACATTTGTAGTGTACACTTTAAAAACCAACTTTTATGAATAAGATAGTGATGATTACAGGAGCCAATGGTGGAATCGGAAAAGATACTGCGCGCCAAATGGCTTTGTTGAAAAGAACTGAGAAAGTTTACCTCGCTTGCCGGAATAAAGAGAAGGCAGAAGCAGCCAAGAAAGAACTGGAAGAATTGACCAAACGATCCATCTTTGAGATTGTGCTCATGGATGTGTCCAAGCCAGAATCTGTACGTTCGGCAGTAGCTTCATTAAACGAGCCCATTGATGCCTTGGTGATGAACGCTGGCGGAATGGGTGGCAAAGCGCCTCTAGAGAAAACAGCTGATGGTGTAACACAGATGTCGGCAACGAACTTACTTGGACACGTTGTCTTAGTAGATGAACTCATAAAAGCAGACAAACTGAAGAATGTGGCAATGTATGCCAGTTCAGAAGTGGTGAGAGGCGTAAAAAAGATGGGAATGAAGGCACCCAACTTAAAGACATCCTCGGAAGAGGAATTCACGTCAATTCTAGATGGAAGCTATTTTGGAGCAACAAAAGATACAATGGCCGTTTATGGGCACATAAAATATACAGCGACACTGTGGATGTCGGCAATGGCACGGAAACATCCTAACCTTCGCTTTATCAGCATGAGTCCGGGGGGGACAAAAGGAACCGCCGTGATGGACGACTTGACCTTCTTCAAAAGAATCATGTTTAAGTACATCGGAATGCCCATCCTCATGCCTTTGATGGGAATGGCACATAATGTTGATAAGGGAGCTGAACGTTTTATTAAGGGAGTTAATGACGCGTCTTTAAAAACAGGAACCTTCTACGCTAGTGCACGAAATAAGCTTACAGGACCTGTTGAAGATCAAAGTCCGTTTTTCCCTGATCTAAAGAACGAAAACTTTCAAGACAATGCGGATAAGGCAATTCATGGGTTTATTCGTTAACTGTTTTTGATAGTGTGAAAGCCGGTAGTTGATCTATCGGCTTTTCATTTCGACGGGCTTCGGCGAACTCAGCGCATACGCTCAGTGTGAAGTTTGTGGGGAGGTTGGGGTTAATAGTTGTCGGTATTGCTGTTGGTGCATTTATGTATTTTTTAGGTGTATTAACGTATCATTAGTGGCAAGGAAGCAGGCTAAATTAAGGAATTACATAATAGCGGAATTCCTACAAAAACAACTGAAATTTACAGCCAAATTGCTGCGAATACCATTTAGTAAGGTGAGTCCTTTAGATTTGCTAAATTTGGGTTGAACCTGTAGTGTGGATATAGTGCACTAGTGCACTATATCCACTTGTTACCAGCAATTAGAATAAAATGAAAATGACTTACATAATTCCATTAATAGTCTTAGTCTCTGTTGGGATCTTTTATGCTTGTAAGCAAAAGCCTAAAGAAAAAACGGACAAAGAACTTTTCGAAGAAATATTAAATGATCCAAGAGTTAATTCACGAGAGGTTGGAGAACGAGAAGGAATTAAATATTTCCAGTATATGGAAGAGGGAAAAACTGGATTTAGAGACTTAGATGGAAATATTGCAATCAAAGCCATTTACGAATCAGCTGAAATGTTTTCGGAAGGACATTCAGCAGTTGAAATTGATGGAAAATGGGGATTGATTAATGAAAACGGTGAATATGTGATCGAACCGCAATTTGACTTTATAGGCGGACTTCATAACGGACTTGTCAGCTTTAGACAAAATGACCTGACTGGATTTTTAGATGTAAATGGCAAAGTAATTATTAAACCTAAATTTCATTGGGTTGATGAATTTTCAGAAGGACTTTGTGCTGTCAGTACTGATTGGCGAACTGACGAACCAAGATTATATGGCTACATTGATACAACCGGGGCTGTAGCTATTGATTTCAAGTATCAACATGCGCTCAAATTTGAAAATGGAATTGGAAAAGTTCAACTTAATAATCTTTGGGGTGCAGTTGATAAACAAGGTAATGAAGTGGTAGAAATCAAACATAAATACACAAACGAATATTAAAATAAAAAGCTGGTAACAATGTGTATAGGTCATGCTACCCTTCGGGATAGCACGCCCCATACACGAAACGTTAGGCTTTATTGATGAGTAAGATTGATAGAACATATTTCAAATGGGACGAGGAGTTGATTCCTCTTGACATTAAGTTAGGAGACTCTAAGGAAAGTCTGATGGGTCGTGGATTAATTGAAGAAATTGAAAATGAAGGAGAAATTGATTACACAGGAGTAAACGGAACTCCATGGAGAGTGAACTTTGACAAAGATAAAGTTTCGAGAATTTGGTTTAACAGGGATAGTTCCTTTAGGATTAATGAAACCGAATTATCAGGAGAGAATTATGAAAAGATAAAACCAATTCTTGAATCAAATTTTCAATCGCTTAACCTAGAAATAAAGAATGTTGAAGAAATGAAATCTTATTCCGATTCCAATGTTCTTTATATCATATGTAGAGACTTCTTTATAACAATGATTGGAATAATAAAAACAAAGCCTAACAAGAGCTAAAATGCATGCCCAACCAACCTAACCGTTGCACGACATTTTAGCCAGACCGTCAGACCGCGCAAAAACTCACCGTTCTTTTGTTGAAAACTACATCTCACCCACTTCGCAACAGTCTATAAATCAGCTATCTTACTTGGTGTTGAAACGTAAGATATGCATCATTTAGAATCA
>CAJQJL010000033.1 GCA_905478665.1 uncultured Flavobacteriales bacterium | reverse complement strand
GATTCAATTACGCATCCAGTGCTCAAAAACATAGCGAATACACCTTTCTGAATGGAAACCTTTTTGGGTGAGACAAAAATTAGTTTCGACTTAACGCGCATAAATGGACTTCCTTCCTTCTTGTAGGTGATTTGCGCTTGTTCTTTAACTGTACCCGTCCCCACAAAACTGGATCCTTGCATTGAAAACCCTCCGATATAATCTACATCCTTCACAAGTTCTTTAATGAGTAATTTTCGTTCAAAAGACAAGAACTGTGGATATACCTTATCTTCCTCTCTGTTGATTTTGAATGCACGATCTGTCAACATTCCCTGAATTGGTTCATCAAAATAAGGAGTCGTCAATGCTACCGTATCAACCCTCAAGGTCGATGCTTTTAACGATAGATTATACCCGCTTAAATTAGCGAACGTCTTGTTTGGATCTAAGCCAACTTTTCCCCAAGTAATTTTACCTCCATCTCCTTCCCATTTCTTTAGGATAGGGTCATAAGTTCCAGAAGTATTGATTACCTCCAAACTATCCAAAACAGCTCCTTTGTCTTTTACACGCTTGCTATGCACACGGCATACTAAGTTCCCTCCTGAAAAATTTATGTAGGCTTTCTTATCAAATTCAAAAGAATAAGCTCCTCCTACATAATACCATTGAAAATTTGAAGCAGTGGCTATTCGTGATTCAGAGAAGAACCCCGCAGAAAGCTCAATAAACCCTTCAAACTTTTTAACGTTTCGACTATCCAGCAGCTTATCAATAGAACTATGCCATGCATTATAACTTTCATTGGATTGTTTTCCTTTAACGAAGGAGCTTACAGAAAAGACATAATTGTAAATTTCGGGATATGGATCCAGACGTTTTGTTTCCATTAGGTTACACGTCTCCACCATTTTTGCGAAGTAATTATCAGGAAAATCACTTGTTTCGAGGAGTAAAACTGGGAATTCTTTTTTTGCAAAATCATGGAATTCACCTTTACCGTATTCATTGAGTGCTTTTTGAAATTCTTTCACAAACTTCTCTCTATTGTTTGAGTATGTCTGTGACCACAAACTACCCGAACACACCAATAACATCCCTACAATAAGTGCTTTCATTCCCATAAACCGTATTTTTTAATTTATTTCTGCAGCTGGATTCCAGCCCATTCATCGCGCCCAAAGACTTCGGTCTTCGAGAGTTGATACTTCTTTGCAAAATCTACAAGTTCATCAACATCTGAACTAAAAAAACCACTAAGTAGCAGTGTCCCTTCTTCTTCCAAAGCATTCGCATATGCCTCCATATGTGCCTTCAAAATATTTTTGTTGATGTTCGCAATAATCAGTCCAAAGCGCTCATTCCCAACTTTATCAATATCACCCCAAACACATTCGATTTTTTCGCAATTATTTCGTGCTGCATTTTCTGCTGCATTTTCTGCCGACCATTCTTCAATATCAATTGCTAGAATGCGTTTCGCCCCTAATTTTTCAGCAACAATTGCGAGCACGCCAGTTCCCGTCCCCATGTCTAAGACATTCTCGGGCATACTGTCCAATTCAAACAAGGCTTTCGTCATCATCCATGTTGTTTGATGATGTCCAGTTCCAAATGACATTTGTGGTTGAATCTCTACAAGCATTCCTACAGCATCCTTTTTATCGTGAAAAGGTGCCATAATTGATGCATATTCATCAATGAATACAGGTTGAAAATTTTCTTCCCATTGCGCATTCCAATTCTGATGCGGAATGATTTTCTGGGCAATGGAAATATCTAAATCTACTTCTCGTTTCAGCGCTGTTTCTGCAATTGCTTCATCTACGTTGATTGTTGCATTTCCATACGCTATGAACCCTGAATCCGTTTCTACAAAGCTGTCAAACCCTCTCTCAGAAAGTTCAGCGATAACAATATCGCTCCAAGGGTTCTTTGGCTTTATATCTACCGTTAATTCAAGCGTATCCATCAAAATGCATTAATTATTGCGCAGAAATCATCTGCTTTTAGCGCGGCACCTCCAATCAAACCTCCATCAATGTTCGGACAGGCAAATAATTCCTTCGCATTCTCAGGTTTACAACTGCCTCCGTAGAGAATGGTTACACTTTTCGCCGTCTCTTCGTTGTATTTTTCTTCTACCCAACTTCGTATATTGGCATGCATATCTTCTGCTTGTTCTGCTGATGCAGTTCTTCCCGTTCCAATCGCCCAAATAGGCTCGTACGCTATGATTGCTTTCCACATCTGTTCAGCACTCAGGTGAAACAAGCTTTCTTCTAATTGCTTTTTCACAAAGTTCAATTCCTCACCAACTTCTCGCACTTCTAATGGTTCTCCACAACAAAAGATAAATTCAAAACTATTTTCGAGTGCTGCGTCGACCTTCTCTTTCAAAAATTCATTGCCTTCCTGAAAGTACTCACGACGCTCGCTGTGTCCAATAAGTCCTATTGAGCCCCCAACACTTTTCACCTGTGGAATAGAAATTTCTCCCGTATATGCTCCCGCACTTTTCGCATAAAAATTTTGCACACCAAGATCAAACTTCCCTTGACTCATTTTAGAAATAGGCAAAACATAAATCGACGGAGGAAAGGCTATAACACGCACAGTAGACTCTTCAATCTTTTCATTGAGTTGATTGACCAAGTCAAATGCTTCTTCTTTTTCAAGATTCATTTTCCAATTACCTGCAACAATTTTCTGCGCCATTACTTCAAATGTTTTTCTTTAAATGATTCTTTCGTTGGAATAGATCTGAATGCATACTTCGCTTTGACCACTCCCTTTTCCAGAACAACCAAGGCCGGGTTCGATCTTGAAACAATCTTTAGCTCTGTTTCATCCATCATGAAAATTGGAACGTCAAATTCATGCTTCTTTCTAAACGCGTCAACTTCTGCTCGTGTACCATTGCAAATCATTATAAATGGCACTCCTTTCTTCTTACAAGATTCAAATATTTCCTTTGCACGATCAACGCTTGACCAGTTCGCATCACTAAGCCTTCTAGAAATCAAAATCACAATCTTCTCCTCTTCGATTATTCCTCTGTCAACCTCAATATCTGTTAGCTCAGGATTGTAATTAACGACGGTATCTCGAATTTCGTATTCTTCAGCTGGAAAGCCTTCAATTGAATATTCTTCAAAAGGGATTTCCATAAAATCATCATATTTCTTGTCATAGATTCTAAGCAATTCGACTTTTGAGGTATCGAGAATTGACTTCACGATCTCCAAACTACTTTCCAATTCAGTAAGATCTGTTATTGAGACCATTGGCTTAAAATCCATTACGGTAGGATTTATAGCAGCTACAATTGTTTTTTGAACACGATCCTCGTAAACCCAATCTGTATCTTCCCAAATTTTTGAATCCATGTACTCTTTCTCAGTCATCTCCTTCTTCTCCCCTGTTTTAGAGTTTTTGTAGACGAACACATTCTCGTAAACGCCATCAACCCCATCATTCATTTTTTCAACGAGATTGGCTCCAACTGCATACGCACGATAGTCTTTCAAAGGCTCATACATCAGCACATAGGTCGTCATAAACAGACAGATAACGGTAACGAGTAGAGCAGCTCCGTAATAATTACCTAAGAATTTACCTCCTACTCTAAGCATCCAGAGTGCCCCGACAATTGAAATCAGTCCGAAGAATACAGGAAAATACCATCCAAATACCCAAGAGAAGAATACGATCATGAGCATCGAGGTCACCGTATAGACCATGTTCTGTTTCCGTGTGTTCGGTTTAACTATCCATTGTGCAACAAAGATCCACAAGACGAGGTAGACTAGAACAATGTCCTTCCACAACGATTCTTTTGGCGTCAATGAACGCCCAACAGATCCTTTCATAGCATCACCAAAACATCCACAATCGGATACACACTGAGGTGCTTTTACCTCATCAATGACAACTTCAGTGTCCGACTTTGAGACCACTGTTATTCCTTCATCAGTCTTAGCGGACTCAATTTTCATTTCCGCGACTGGGTCTGTCATAGCATAGGTGTCGCGATCTACGAACGTCATATCTTTGTCACAATTAGCGGTGTGCCATGTGAGAAAGGTAAAGAAGAGCATCATGATAAGCATTGAGTACGAAACGAGCTTAATCTTTCCGCCAATGATGGTCAATACGCCAAGAACGATCTCCGCGATACAGATGAGTACACTTAAAAAGAGTGCAAAATCAATAAAATATTCCATCGAGAATCCAGGTGCCCCAAACCATTCCTTAATTCTAAAGGCCAGTGCTCCATCTTCAAAATATTCTTCCAATTTGTAGGAGAACCCAAGTGGGTCGTTTGCCTTTACCAATCCTGAGACAATGAAAAGTCCACCGACCAATACACGCGCAACACTTGACATCAGATAACGACCTTTGAAAATTACCAGTCCCCCAATACTTCCGATCATTAGAATTAATCCCAAAAACTTGAAAAGCGTGGAACTTTCTACGAAGTTTTCATGATACCCCATTACGAGAAATGTTAAACCTGTTAGGTTTAACACCACCATTACGATGTTAAAAACCAATGATCTTCCTTCAAGGGTTACTTGCTCCTTCATAGTTTCATTTGTTTTGTCCAACTTGCATGTGAATCAGTGCGAAAACGGCATAGTTCAACATATCAAAATAATTTGCGTCGATGCCCTCGCTAATGATAGTCGCACCGTTATTGTCTTCAATTTGTTTAACTCTCAAAATCTTTTGCAGAATCAGATCGGTCAATGAGCTTACCCGCATGTCACGCCAAGCCTCTCCATAGTCGTGATTTTTCTTCATCATTAATTCGGATGCTTCCAGCGCGTATTTGTCATAAAGAGCAATTGCCTGTTCTGCTGGCAATTCAAATTCAGTCAATTCTGACTCGCGCAATTGGATAATCGCCATTAAGCAATAGTTCACGATTGCCACAAACTCATCCTCTATCTCTTCGCCAACCTTATTCTCTCCAGTTTCTTGAACGGTTCTAATCCGCTGCGCCTTGATAAACAGTTGATCCGTCAACGAACTCGGTCTCAGTATCCTCCAAGCCGTTCCGTAGTCTTTTGTTTTCTTCGAGAAAATATCACGGCAAACATTAACTACATTTGCGTATTCCGTATTCGTTTGATTCATTGACAAAGTATGCAAAATTCAGATGTTGAAAGTACAAAATTTCCAAGGAAAATGAGCATGGTCGTACGTGATAAATTGATCGACTTTTCCACACCGCGTGTGATGGGAATTATCAATTGCACACCAGACTCCTTTTACAGCGGGAGTCGCTCCATGAATATCGATGACATTTTAGCGCGCGTTAAAGATATGTTAAAGTCAGGTGCAGACATTCTCGACATCGGCGGTTACTCTTCCAGACCAGGCGCTGAAGAAGTTTCAATTGAAGAAGAAATCGAACGTGTTGTACCCGTTATTTCAGCCATTCGAAATCAGTTCCCAAAAGCTATTATCTCGTTGGACACCTTTCGCGCTGAAGTAGCTGAGGAAGGATTGAAAAATGGTGCCGATCTGATCAACGATATTAGCGGATTCTCAATTGACCCTAAACTTGTCGATGTTGTTGTTAAATATAAGGTTCCCTACATTTTAATGCACATGCGCGGGACGCCACAAACGATGCAAGAACTCACTGACTACGACAATCTTTACAAAGACCTTGTGATGTACTTTTCAGAAAAAATCGACTACCTCACAAAAAAAGGTGTGCGCGACATTCTGATCGACCTAGGATTTGGCTTCAGTAAAACATTGGAACAAAATCATGAATTAATGCAATCGTTGGAACACTTCCAAGTGCTCAACAAACCAATACTTTTAGGAATCTCTCGGAAATCAATGATTTACAAAAAGTTGGGGATTACAGCAGAAGATTCACTACCAGGGACTATAGCACTAAACGCTATAGGATTGAGCAAAGGCGCAAGTATTTTAAGAGTTCATGACGTTAAAGAAGCTGCTGATTTGATCCGCTTGATTTGCTAGGCGTACATAATTATTTTTTTGGATCTAAATACTAAACGAATAAATGATGAGTTATTACTATAACTGTTAATTCTTTATTCATCTGTTGACGTCTCTCAAACGTTGACGCAATAATGTAGCAAATGATCTCCAATCTCGCCAAATTAAGCGTCCTCCGACGCCTGAACCTTATTATTCTTCTCTCATCCCTTTTTTGTCTCAGTGCTTATAGTCAAGGTCATGAAGACAGAATAGAAATGAAGGCTTACCCAAATCCCACACAGGGAAATTTCACTATTAAATCTGAGATTCCCTTGGATCAACTTGAAACAATTTTAATCACAGACATCAATGGACGAGTCATCCATGGCTTTACTGTAGAGTCCAGTTTACACACCCTTGAATTTGATTTTCATAATCATCCAGCTGGTGAGTACTTCGTACATTTATTGTTCAAAAATTCGAGTGAACGACTGCGGATTCAAAAAACGGATTAATCGTAGAGCTTGAAGCCGCTCTTTTGCTCAATGGCCGCAGCCCCCTGAATTCCACCAGTATGGATAAAGAGTACGTTGGTGTTACTATATCTCGTATTCTGCAGCTCATGTGTCAATGCAAACATCACCTTCCCTGTATAAACGGGATCAAGTTTAATACCGTGTTTGCGATAGAAGTCTTGAATATACTTAAGCAATCCTTCTGTGTACCGACCATATCCCCCAAAGTGGAATTCAGGGTGTGCTTCGACTCTTTTCAATTGTGCCTCCACCCACTCTGCTTCCATTCCTGAGGACACCATTAGATTTCGCATCTCTTCTAGCGAGCGATACCCTTTTAGCGCCGGAACCACGTGCAATGTTTGATTCTCGTTCAGCGAACTTAGCACTCCACAGCTTGTTGCACTTGTTCCCTGCGCAATAAAAACATGGTCAATTTTCTCCCTTACTTCAGACATAATTTCCTGACAACCGATAATTCCATAATAATTCGCGCCACCTTCAGGCACAATATGATGATTCGGGTAGGTATAGGATAAATCTTCATGATAGGCCTTTTCGTGCCTTGCTAGGTATTCCTCTCTTGTCACAAACACGAGCTTCATTCCCAATTCAGAACATTGCTGCAAGGTTTTGTTGCTATTGGGGCTTAATTCATCGCCACGCACAATTCCAATAGATTTCATTCCCATTTTATGACATGCCGAAGCAGTCGCAACTAGATGATTCGAATAAGCTCCACCAAACGTGAGAATTCCTTCATTCTTTCTTGACTGACATAGTTCCACATTATATTTCAGTTTTCGCCACTTATTCCCCGAAACGACCTCATCAATTAAATCATCTCGTTTAATAAAGAGTTTGATTCCACGTGCTTCGAACTCGGGAACTGCAATGTATTCTACTATCGATTTATCTGTATTCATTCAGTATTGCAAATATCAATTAAATTTGTCGCATGGCAGACGACATGTCCGGGTTTTCAAAAAAAAATACGCTTGAGAAGGATGAATATTATTTGAGTCCTGAAGGGTATATTGTATTTACGGAGAAATATCTTTTGAAAAGAGGGTATTGCTGTAAAAGTGGATGTAAACATTGTCCTTATGGCTATGACAAGAGGACGGGGAAGGTGAATGGCAGAAGTTAGGAGCTAAAAGTGGAAGGTGATACAAAATCTAGGGATCCAAATTCATTTAATTCCATTTTCTGGGTATTTACCTTTGTATTGTTTGAGAATGTCTTTGATGTGTTGAATGTCATTGGCAACATCACCCGTTGGTTCGAATAGACTGTGGAACCCGCCAATTTTACGTTCATAATCCATATAACCAATGTAAATGGGTACTTGCGCTTTTTGTGCAATGTAGTAAAACCCTTTTTTCCAATTAGGATTATAGCTTCGGGTGCCTTCGGGCGTGAATAGCATGAACATCGTCTCGTTATCTGCAAAAAGTTTAACAGCAGCGTCTGTAATGTTGTTGTTCTTTTTTCGATCCACAGGAACACCCCCCATTGATCTTAGGATTCCACCAAAAGGAAAAACAAACGCTTCCTTCTTAATGAGTATTTTAACTTTCACACCATAAGTGATAAAAGCGAGCTTACCAATGAAGAAGTCCCAATTGGAAGTGTGAGGTCCCATCACAACTACACACTTCTTGACATTTTCAGGCGTTGTTTTGTCAACTTTCCATCTGAGAAGCCATAATAAGAACCTTGCAACATTCCTCATAGAGCAAATGTAGCGATTAAACAAATAGATGTACTTTTAGGCCGTGGCAAAAATGAGTCGAATTAAGCAGATTGTAGCAAGTGTTTTCCTTTTGGGGGTTCTTTGGATCTTTCTACTTGTTTCGCGCGTGCTATTCATGGAGTCGGACAATGCCAACAACGCCTACATCCCAAAAGAAGCTGAAGCCGTTGTAATTCTAAATGGAAACCATTTATTGGAGCACACGTTTGAAGACGTTATTCTTAAAACACGGGACAATCAAATCATAAAATTGATTGCAGCGCGACTGAAAAAGACGAAGGAAACAACAGAAGACTTCAGCATAGGCATTGACCTTAACTCAGACATTATTCTGTTCACCCTAGAGCGAGAAAATGGATCATTCTTTGGCGCCTTGTTCAACCTTAATGATGAAGAAGCTTTTAAAACAAATATTCCAAAGCTAATTGACCCCGCCTTACAAGGATCTGCGGCCATTAATAGCGTCGGATTAATCTTGCAACAAAGTGATTCCATTCTAAGTAGGCAAGCACTCAACCAATTGACTAATGAGATACTAACTAAGAGCAAAAAGCTACCTGTTGAGCAACTTAGAAAACAAGAAGAAGTTACGATAGCGAATCTCACAATTACAAAGAATGCCGATTTGGCACCTTTTCGAATGGGAATTGAATTAGACCTTGAATTATATGACCAAAACATCAAACTTGACGGCGACGTTTCCTGGGATAAAAATGCAATTAACTCCAAAGGTTTCGAAGTCCTTAAGCCTGAAGGTTTTCATTTTAGTTCATCACTGATTCCTGAAGAGCTCAATGATTCTTTGCAATCCTACTTTGGCGACTCACTACCCAAATTAACAGCTATATCGTTCAATTTAATGGGAAGCGAACTCATTGAACAACCCAATTTTATCTTGGTTCCAATGATTGATGTGCTGCTACACTTCGAAGAGCCTACATCTGCATCTATGTTAACGAGCAAACTCTCTGATAATGGTAACCTCAATGAGGACCAACCACGTGATGTGTTTATGTTCGGAGGAAAACAATTCTATTCTAAGAATATCTCACCAAATGTGATTTACCTTGGCCTGACCCCTTATAAGACTTCCAAAGCATTGGATGAAAAACACTTGTTGCTTGCAAAGGGAGACCTCAGCGTCTTTACGAAGGTAAAAGGAACTGGAATGATCCGTAGGTTTCTTGAGATCCTCTCCATATACAGCGCTGGAAGAGACTTTACAGAAAGCACAAAGAATTTTGACCTCACGATTCTTAAATCGGCGGATGGAAAAGGGACAATTTCAGGTGAGATTCAATTCAAAGATGGTCACTACGCTACAAATGAGGTGATCAAGCTTCTTCTAAACGGAAATCTTCTGCAATAACTTTGTGAAGTAATCTGGTGCTTTAGCAAGCATTGAACCGTACCACGAAAACAATTCACCATCAACAAGCACGATTTCCGAATCTGGATAAATCGCTTTGTACTTCATGACGTGGTCTTGTTTAAAAGGAAAAGGTTCTGAGCTAAGAAAAACGAAATCAGGATTCTCCGTACCTGTTGCGATAGGGTAACGCGATTCATTCATCACATTTTTCAATCCGCATATCTTCAACATATCGTCAATAAAGGTATTGGATCCAGCCGTCATTCCAGGGTCGTTCCAAATAAAATAAACAACCGATTTACCATACGTCGCCAAATCTTTTACTATACGGTCTAAATTTTCAAATTCTGTTTGAATGGAGTCAATTAGTTCCGTAGCCTTTTCTTGCGTTTGTGTAATCTCAGCAATAGACGCTATCATTTCCAGAGATTCAGGTAGCGAATAAATATCGCTCATCCACACAGGGGCAATTCCTCTCAGTACTTCGATATCCTCTCGTTGATTTTCCTCTTTGTTTCCAATGATTAGATCTGGTTGAAGTTCACGTACCTTTTCAAGGTTCACTGATTTAGTCCCTCCTACCCGATCTTTAGTGCTAAACCATTCTTCTGGGTAAATGCAAAATTTAGTAATCCCAACCACTTCATTTTCCAATCCCAAATGATGCAGCAATTGCGTTTGAGAAGGCACTAAAGAAACAATCCGACGTGGAGTTGCTTCCAGTCGGATTGTCGCATTCATTTGATCTTTATATTCTTTCATTTAAGCAATTGCCGAAATGAGGTCATGACGTGTAACAATGTGATGTTGACCATTTGGTAATTCTACCAAAACAGCAGTCATATCTTTCGTTATCAATTTTGACAACTCCTCAATTGTTGCATCTGCTTTAACAATTGGGAAAGGCTCCTGCATTATGCTTGAAATCGGAGTATCTCTCAATCCTGGCTCATCGATTAATAGTTGATAAACCTTGCTGTCATCCAATGACCCAACAAATTTACCATCCTTAACGACAGGAATCTGAGAAATATAGTGCTTGCGCATTTTATCTATTGCGTGTGAAACAAGTTCTTCACCGAAAAGTGTAATCAATGGTAAATCTCCATGCTTAGCTACCAAATCGCCTGCTGTTGTAATGTCCTCGTCAAGAAATCCTCTATCACGCATCCAATCGTCGTTGAACATTTTTCCAACATAACGACTTCCGTGGTCATGGAACAATACCACGACAACGTCATCTTCTGTAAGTTCATCTTTCAACTGCAACAGTCCTTTTATAGCTGAACCAGCAGAATTCCCAACAAAAATCCCTTCTTCCTTTGCCAGTCTGCGCTGATAAACAGCAGCATCTTTATCTGTCACCTTTTCAAATTTGTCGATCACTTTAAAATCAACATTCTTTGGTAAGATGTCCTCACCTATCCCTTCCGTTATATATGGGTAAATTTCATTTTCATCAAAGATTCCTGTTTCGTGGTACTTCTTGAACACAGAACCGTAGGTATCAATTCCCCAAATCTTAATGTTAGGGTTCTTCTCCTTTAAATATTTACCAACACCAGAAACAGTTCCTCCAGTTCCAACACCAACAACGAAATGTGTAATTTTTCCATCCGTCTGCTCCCAGATTTCAGGTCCAGTTGTTAAATAGTGTGCCTTTGCATTCGAAGGATTGTCATATTGATTTACATACCAAGAATTTGGTGTTTCTGCCGCAAGACTTTTTGATACTGAATAATAAGAACGCGGATCTTCAGGAGCAACATTCGTTGGACAGACGTGTACTTCCGCACCAACTGCTCTTAGGATATCCATTTTTTCCTTACTCTGCTTATCACTTAACACGCAGATCAACTTGTAACCCCGCAATAAAGCTACCAATGCCAAGCCCATTCCTGTATTTCCAGAAGTTCCTTCGATAATTGTTCCGCCAGGTTGCAATCTTCCGTCTGCCTCTGCGTCATCGATCATTTGAAGCGCCATTCTATCCTTTACAGAATTCCCTGGGTTGGTTGTTTCAATTTTTGCAAGAACTAAGGCCTTAACGTCCTTCGTTAATTTGTTGATTTTCACCAAAGGAGTATCCCCAATGGTTTCGAGTATGTTGTTGTAAATTTTCATCCTTTCTATTGTGTAATCGGACACAAAGTTAGTAATAGATTTTAGAAGAACGAGGGATTGGAAAGTTGGATTATGGAGTGATCGAAATAATTGATGCACGACTTATTCTTGAACCTAAAATAACCCCTGACATGATCTGACATTTTCACTTCTAAATTTACGGCATGTTTAACACTAAAAATTTGTACAAATGACAAATGCGATTAACTGGTTTGAAATTCCAGTCAAAGATTACGACAGAGCAAAGAGGTTCTATTCTACAATTATGGGAGAAGACATTGTAGATCTACCAATGCCAAACATGAAGTACGGAATTTTCCCTTACGATATCGAAAACAAAGGCGTCGGTGGTGCGATTGTAGAAATGGAAGGATTAAACCCATCAATGGAAGGCAGTACAGTCTACTTGAATGGTGGCGACAACTTGAGCCTTGCTCTTTCAAAAGTAGAGATGGCTGGAGGCAAAATAATTATGCCCAAAACGGAGATTGGTGAAAATGGTTTTATCGCTCAATTTTCAGATACGGAAGGAAACAGGGTAGCGCTTCATTCAATGAGCTAATCGTTTAACCTAATAAAGATAGCGGATCTCAGTGGGTTCGCTATCTTTGTTTAACCATGTCTCAACTTTCTAGACTCATATCTATTCTCACCTTGTTGAAATCGAAGCGAATTTTAACTGCGACAGAGCTTGCCAATAAATTTGATGTCAGCATTCGCACAATCTACAGGGACATTCGGAAATTGGAAGAATCTGGTGTCCCAGTTATTACTTTGGAAGGAAGAGGATACACATTAATGGACGGCTATTCTGTCGCTCCTGTTCAATTCACAGAGAAAGAAGCAAATGCTTTAATTACCGCACAACATCTCGTTAACCAAACACAAGATTCCTCATTTGTTGAGAATTTTGAAGAAGCGCTCGTCAAGATAAAGTCAGTCTTCAAAAGTTCAGTTTTAGAAAAGAGTGAATTACTCAGCAATAAGATTCATGTTTTTGATACCCAGCGTGAACAGATCGCCAGCAATGCTCTTTCTGAGATCCAATTAGCGATCACAAACTTTTATTACACGGAAATCAATTACCGCAAAGCCAACGATACCAATATTTCATTTAGAAAAATAGAACCTTGTGCTATTTACTCTACCAATAACAAGTGGATTCTGATTGCTTGGTGTCACTTGAGAAATGACTATAGAGCTTTTAGAATTGATCGAATTCAGCATTTTAAAATTCTTTCCGAAACATTTGAAGATCGAAAGTTCAACTTGCAAACCTATTTTGCTTCTTGTCCCTACGATGAAAAACAAGCCCAATCCGAATTGGGTTGTTCTAAATAACGCCTTTTACGCGTAAAAGAATTATCACGATATACGCCACATAGGTTGATAGCAAAATGGCTCCCTTAATCCGTCCTATTTTCTTTCCTATTGCGATAATAACCAAGAGAAGTAACGCAACTCCAATAACCCAAAACATGTCGAATTCCAACACCTCTTTAGTCACTGGAATCGGCTTAACAATGGAAGTGATGCCTAATACAACGAGGATGTTAAAGATGTTAGAACCAATCAAGTTCCCGATAGAAATATCCGTCTCTTTTCGATATGCAGCAACTGTTGAGGCCACTAATTCAGGTGCGCTCGTTCCAAATGCAACAACTGTAACACCAATAATTGTATCTTTCTCAGGGTTACCATGTAGCAATATGTCTGCTAAGCTAACTGCCCCTTGAATAAACCAATCGGCGCCAAAATACAAGCCCACGAATCCAATATGCAAGAAGAGTAGCGATTTCCAATAAGAGGGCTCTTTACGTTCATCTTCCCAGTCTTCATTCCCTTCCCTAATGGATTTATTACGCGCTCCACGAATCAGCAAAAAGGTGAAGGTCACAATGATCGCAACCATGATAATGCCCTCATATAGTTCCAACATTCCATCCTTTGCAAAGAAGAAAAACAAAAAGGTTGTGAACAGCATCATCGGTAGATCTACCCGTTTGGTCTGCCTATCTGCAACGATTGGAAATATGAGTACGGTAACACCAAGAACCAAAGCAATATTGGCGACATTGGATCCTACCACGTTCCCAATGGCAATCCCTGGATTCCCCTCCAAAGCACTCGTCAAACTTACGATTAACTCAGGTGCGGACGTACCAAAAGCTACAACTGTCATTCCGACTACCAGTGGTGAAATTTTCATCGTCCGAGAAAAGCCTACAGCTCCCTTAACCAGAAATTCACCGCCTAGAATCAATACCCCTAGGCCTACAATAAGTAACACTATATCCATTTACTAACTTACTAGCTTGCGCTTCAGCAAAGATACTAGACCAATTCAATTTCCTCATTAATTGATTAGTTTTGTTACAAACAATTCACCATGGATTTCAAACTCGTTTCGGATTTTGAACCAACAGGCGATCAACCCCAGGCGATTGCCGATTTGGTATCGGGTATAAAAGAAGGTGTTGAGCATCAAACTTTATTGGGCGTTACAGGAAGTGGAAAAACATTTACTGCAGCCAACGTAATTCAACAGATCAACCGTCCAACACTCGTTTTATCGCACAACAAAACGCTAGCAGCACAGCTTTATGGAGAATTCAAGCAATTCTTTCCAGAAAATGCCGTGGAATATTTTGTTTCCTATTACGATTATTATCAGCCTGAGGCGTATCTACCAGTGACAGGAACTTTTATTGAGAAAGATCTCGCCATTAATGATGAAATTGAGAAATTGCGACTTTCGGCGACGTCTGCCCTACTTTCCGGTCGACAAGATGTTATCGTTGTTGCATCTGTGTCCTGTATCTATGGAATTGGAAACCCACAGGAATTTGCAAATAGTATTATTCATTTGAAATTAGGCGACCTGATCAGTCGTAACAAGTTTCTTTTTCAGCTCGTCGAAAACATTTATTCGCGTGCAAACGAGGATTTTGAGCGCGGTACTTTTCGAGTAAAAGGAGACACTGTTGACATTCATTTAGCGTACGCGGATCACGCAATTCGAATTGAATTCTGGGGAGATGAAATTGAATCTATCACAGCTATTGATCCACGAACAAATGACAAAATTGAGACCTACAAAGAGATTAGTATCTATCCAGCAAATATTTTTGTCACAAGCCCTGAAACAACAAAAAATGCAATTGAGTTGATTGGGGAAGATATGGTCATTCAAGTTGAAAATTTTAGAAGGGAAGGAAAAATTGAAGAAAGTGAAAGACTCAAGGAACGAATCACTTATGATTTGGAAATGATTCGGGAATTGGGCTACTGTTCTGGCATTGAAAATTATTCGCGCTATTTTGACCGAAGAGAACCAGGCCAACGTCCGTTCTGTCTAATTGATTATTTCCCAGACGACTTTCTCATGCTCGTCGATGAGAGTCATGTAACACTACCACAAGTAAGAGCAATGTATGGTGGAGATCGTGCTAGAAAAACGAACCTCGTAGATTATGGCTTTCGATTGCAATCTGCAATTGACAACAGACCCTTGAAATTTGAGGAATTCGAATCGATGTTGAGTCGAACGATCTATATTTCGGCGACACCAGCTGATTATGAATTAGAAAAATCCGAAGGTGTTATTGTTGAACAGGTAATTCGCCCAACTGGCTTACTAGATCCAATGATACATGTGCGTGAGAGCAAGAATCAAATCGACGACTTGATCGAGGAAATTCATCTACGCATCAACAAGAATGAACGAACGCTAGTTACTACGCTCACAAAACGAATGGCTGAGGAATTGCAAAAATATTTGGATCGTCTCGGAATTCTTTGTCGCTATATTCACTCAGACGTCGACACGATCGAACGTGTTGAAATCTTACGGCAACTCCGTTTGGGAGAATTTCACGTGCTAATTGGTGTCAACCTCTTACGTGAAGGATTGGATTTACCGGAAGTTTCACTTGTCGCAATTCTAGATGCGGATAAAGAAGGCTTTTTGAGAAATGAACGTTCGTTGGTACAAACTTCAGGTCGTGCTGCTCGAAACGTAAATGGTATGGTCATCATGTACGCTGATAAAATCACAAAGTCGATGCAGAAAACCATTGATGAGACAACGCGACGGAGAAATATTCAGCGCGCCTACAATGAGAAACATGGAATAACACCAACCCAAATTGTTAAATCAACATCCAAAATTCTGGAATCGACAAAAGTAGCCGATGGAGATGGTTCACATGGAAATTATGTAATTCCTGCAGGATCAAATATCGCAGCAGACCCTGTTGTTCAATACATGAGCAAAGAACAACTAGAAAAAGCAATGAAATACACGCGCAAACAGATGGAGAAAGCTGCCAAAGAGCTTGACTTCATGGAAGCAGCGCGATTCAGAGATGAACTTTTCGGATTGGAAAAACAATTAAAACAAAAATGAGATTCAAAACAACTTTAGACCAACTACGCGCTCTGGCAATTCTCGAGGGGATTTCGTATTTACTATTTGCATTAACGATGCCACTTAAATACATGTATGAAATCGCGCTTCCAAACAAAATTGTAGGAATGATTCACGGGATTTTATTTGTGGCTTTTTGCATTTGGGTATTGCTTGTAGCACGAAAAAACAAATGGTCCATAGGAAAAACACTCGTTTGTTTAGCATCCTCACTGTTTCCTTTTGCAACATTTGTCGTCGACGCAAGGATTTTGAAGCACGAAAAAAACGGGTGAAGCCTTACTTCAACTTCTTAATTCGCTTCCAAGTCGGTTTGGCTTCAGGAAAAACAACGCCTTCTTTCTGATACGCTTTGTATTTCGTTTTCAGCATAGACTTGACAGAAGTCCCATCGTCATAAGCCTCACCTATTCTAAGGTCAAAATTACTCACTGCCAAATCCGTTTTTCCAGAAGCCCAGAGGAGAAACCCTTTTTCTAAGTAGAGATTCAAATAATCTTCTCGCCCATCAAGATGCTTCGCTATTTTTCCGAGATAGGAGATCGCTTTGGTTTTATCATCTTCTGAACCTTTTGTCATCGCATAGAATGATAAATTATCAACCAACCAAGGTGCGTCGGTAATTGAGTCAGAATAGTCAATTCGATAATAGATGAAATTCAGGGCAGATTGCACTTCTCCGCTTGTCCATTTCCATTCAATATCCTGCTGAGTAATCTTTTCCGCTAAGTCCTTTATTTGCAAATACGCGGAGTCCTTAAAAACGTTTGTGTTTCTATTCTGAAGAAAAACTTCAAAGGATTCAATCGTACTCTCAGACAGTGCAAATTGGTAGGCAAGACTATCTTTTTTGATCATTTCTTTCCGTTTCTGCTCCTCCCGTATCCGTGCTATTTGAATTTGCGCTTCTCGTATTAGTGTTGAATTTGGAAAATAACGAACGAATTGTGTGTAATCTTCAATCGTCTTGCACATATTGAATAAGCTTTGCTCAGCTGAAAAGAACAATTCATCCAATGGGTATTTTTCCGTGAGTTCTTCGTATCGGCGATAAGAATAACACTCTTCGAAAAGTTTCGCCTTTTTATCATACAATACCTTCTCTTGCTTCTCTCTCGCTGCATCCACAGTTATCTTACTAAATGAAACTGTATAATAAATCTCAGCTTCCTCATCAGGACGACGCACCTCTTCTACTTCAGGCCGATCAGGAGGCCAGCCATCAGGTCTCTTTTCGACTTTTTTTGGCGGCATCTCACTGTAAAGTATTTTGTTCTTTTCTGGATTCTTTCTTAAGAATTTCTTCAAGTCTTCAGGAGACATATCCCGCCTTAGTGAACTTCGTATCAAATTCATTTTGAATTCCTGATTGTACTCCAAGTTTACCCTCACCACACTGTAATAACTTCCCATATTCAAGTTCAAAAACTGAGAACTTCCAAACTTCGTCATATGCGCTTCTATAATGCGATCTTCTCTACCTAACTCTGTATGAAGAAAGGAAATCTCATAGGTGAAGTTGTCCTTTTTAGAAATTATTACAGGTAAAGATTCATAGATATACCCTCCTAACAAGCGATCATCGACAGGAACATATTTATTGGAAAGAGGCTCCTGAAATTCGTAACCACGATCGGCAATGAATTTGAAGAAATCAGTGATTTCATTATTGCATGATGCAAAAAAAAGGACCAGTAGTGGTAGGATGATAAAACGCCGAATCTTCATAATGGCAAGTTACTCATTTTCTGCTATTCAACTTTCCACTGTGGTATTTTGCTCCCAAATAAAAGGTATTTTACCTACTTTCGTAACCTATGGACGACAGAAAACATATAGAAGTTTGTTTTACTCCTGGGGAGTATGAATATTTTAAAGGAGAATATGATATTGTTGTAGTCATTGACGTTTTACGTGCAACGACTGCCATCTGTGCAGCTTTTGACAACGGCATAAAGTCAATAATTCCAGTTGCTACTATCGAAGAAGCCAGAGAATACCAGAAAAAAGGGTTTCTCGTTGGTGCGGAGCGCAAAGGGCAAATCGTTGAGGGATTTGACTTTGGAAATTCACCGTACTCCTACATGAAGGAAGAATTGAAAGGTCAGGATGTTGTGCTGTCAACAACGAACGGAACAAAAGCACTGAGCATAGCAAGTGATGCGCCAACGGTCGTAGTTGGAGCTTTAACGAATCTTGATGCCCTTTGCAAGTGGCTCGAAGAACAAGACAAGAACACTTTGTGTTTGTGCTCTGGATGGCAAGATAAATTCAATCTCGAAGACACGATCTGCGCAGGAGCTATTTCGGAGTATTTATTGGGGACGGGGAAATTCACATCAGAAGAAGACTCTTCCATTGCAGCAAAGTACTTGTATTTATCTGCTTGGGTTAATCCAATTGGTTACCTAAAATCAAGTTCTCATAGGCGTCGTTTGAAGAATCTAAACTTAAATGAAGACATAAAATACTGTTTAACACCCAATCAAACGGATGTTATTCCTATATTGAAGGATGGCAAATTGGTCAAATTATAGATGGTTAATACTTTTGATGCTTCCTGTACTCCTTAGTATTGGGAGTCGATCCTCTATTGAAAAGAAATGGGGATTCTTTGGACATAAACGAATCAACCGCATCGCGACCTTTACCCTTCCGCCAGAAATGTTTGGGTTTTACAAAGAGCATATCGAATACCTTACTGAACATGCTGTAGATCCTGATAAGCGGAGATATGCTGTGGACGGAGAGGCGCAACGCCATTACATCGACATTGATCACTACGTGCATTCAGGAGAAGACCCGTTCGAAGTCGTTCCAAGAAAATGGAAAGATGCGGTAGCAAAATTCAGCGAAGATACATTGCAAGCCTATGGAATAGTTCCGTGGCACATCAAAGTCATGAAATTTAGACTTGAAAAGGCTTTTGAAAATAAAAACGTCGATTTGATCCTCAAGTATTCAGCTGATATTGGTCATTATATTGGTGATGCGCACGTTCCGTTGCATACGACTGAAAATTACAATGGACAGTTAACAAATCAAAAAGGGATTCACGGACTTTGGGAAAGCCGATTGGTAGAGATTAATAGCGAAAACTACGACTATTTCATTGGCAAAGCTGAATACATTGAAGACATGGAGTCCTTTATATGGGAGGCAGTTGAAGCTTCACATCGCGCAGTAGACTCTGTTTTTCGTCTTGAGATTGAAGTAACCAAAGATTTTGATTCTGATCGAAAGTACAGTTTTGAACGAAGGGGAAATACAACCGTTTCCGTATATTCTTATGAGTTTTCGCAAGAATACCATCGTCGTATGAACGGAATGGTCGAACGTCGCTTACGCGCCGCCATTTCTGCTGTAGGTTCTGTTTGGTATACAGCTTGGGTGGATGCAGGGCAGCCTGATTTATCTTCCTTGCAAAACACACCGCCTTCTGCTGAGTTACTGGAGGAGATGAAGGAACTTGATATCCACTTTCATAACGACAAGCACAAAGGACGAATCTGTGAATAATGAAACAGCATTTCGTAAAAAATCTTACTTACTTAATTCCAACGTTCGGAATCATTAATTTTTTCGTTTTTTATTACGTAGCAACATTGTATTACCCTGGTGGATGGGAGACCAATCGGGATGTGGAAGGCTTTAGTTGGGTACATAACTACTCGTGTACATTACTGGATCCATATGGTTATAACGGAAAGCTTAACACAGGTCGAGTTCCTGCAATGATCGCTTCGGCATCACTCTGTATTGGAATTGGTTCATTTTTCTACCTGTTCCCTCGCTATTTCGAAATGCGCAAATTCTGGAAAATTTGTGTGCAAACTGTTGGTGTTCTCTCCATGATTTTCATGTTCTTCCTGTTCACGGACCTCCACGACAAGCTACTAAATACCGCTGGAATTCTGGGAGGTATTGCCATTATTGGAACCATGGTCGCGTTGCGAAGAAATAAATCTTTTCCGCAATTATGGATGGGTGCCATAAGTATCTTCCTGCTTATCGTGAACGGTTATATGTATTACTCAAATGTATACATTGAGTATTTGCCATTGATTCAGAAGTTTTCACTCCTGATCGTGTTCACCTGGTTTATCCACGTCAATCTGCTTTTTCTTCGGCTAAAAGAGCGTTAACGAAACGAATTTGAACCTTTTTGTTTCCTTGGTGTACGGTTGGCATGTTGATTGTAACAGATCGGCGGCAACCAAAACCAAAAAACATGATTCGACAAATTCTAACCTTCGCTTTATT
Source organism: uncultured Flavobacteriales bacterium (assembly GCA_905478665.1). Lineage (GTDB taxonomy): Bacteria > Bacteroidota > Bacteroidia > Flavobacteriales_D > Crocinitomicaceae > UBA4466. Next base: position 1,252 of record CAJQJL010000033.1, on the reverse strand, counting down.
CAGCCTTATGACAAGTGCTGTATCTGCACAAACCCCGTCAAAAGTTGATTACGATGCGTTTGAGAAACTTGTAGCTGAAGTGAAACCGCACCGTGCTGCACGTCTTGTTAACGTAGAACGATTTGGCTCCTTGAGCAAGCAGAAAGATGTCATTATTCTTGACACGCGCTCAAAAGCAATGTATGACGCAAAGCACGTTAAAGGTGCAATTCATTTAAACTTTTCAGATTTCACGCAAAAGGCATTGGAAAATCTTATTCCATCTAAAGACACAAAGATTCTAATCTATTGCAACAACAATTTTGATGAGGACGAGGAGTACTTTCCAACGAAGAGCTTTACTCCCCCTACTCCAAATCCGAATAGGCTGACTGAACTTACTCTTGCATTAAACATTCCCACTTACATTAACCTCTATGGTTATGGATTTCGGAATGTATATGAGCTCTCTGAATTGATTTCCATACATGACGGGCGAATACAATTGGAAGGAACAGCCGTTCCCGAAGGATTCTAATCTACGACTTCTTTTTACTCGCTTTTGCTAAGGGATTAAAATCCAGGCATTTTTGCACCCAGAATTCTAGATCAGCTTCGTAATCTATTCCCTCAGGGGCTACAAAAATATACCCTTTCATTGGTCGTTTGGTGAAATCCATTGGTCGTGCGCCTTCTCGCTGCATCAATTCGTCGTAGTCTTCAGTACCAACGCGTGCCATTAGGTCATCTTTCACGATTCCTAAACACATCTTATCATCGATCATGTAGACCAAACCTCCCATCATTTTTCGTGCGTCATACTGCACTCTTTTTTCATTCAAAATGGAATTAATCCGTTCCTGTAGATATTCATCGTATGCCATGGAATAAATTTAATTAAATCAGTGGCAATCCTTACATTCGTGGTTAAACATTTAATTCGAATGATAGAGGTTTCAGATTTGCGTAAAGAGTTCATTCTTTCAAAACAACAACGCAAAGAACTAAATACAAAAGATACAAAGGCGGTTGCTGTAGATGGTGTTAGCTTTACCTGTCAACCAGGAAGAGTTTTTTCACTTCTCGGACCTAATGGAGCGGGAAAGACAACCACACTTAGAATGCTGTCAACCGTTTTCAAGCCTACTTCGGGAACGATAAAAATTGCAGGTGTAGATGCCGTTGTTCATCCAGCCGATGCTCGAAAGAAAATTGGTTTTCTCACAGGATCAACTGGACTATATGCGCGTCTGACTCCTAACGAGGTGATCAA